>JAACFF010000158.1 GCA_009937635.1 Chloroflexota bacterium | reverse complement strand
GAGAATTGCCAACATTCATCTTGAGATTTGACCGGCATGGTTTAAAGCAACAACATTATGTAAAGTGGCTGGATTGTTTTTGCTTACCTTAATAATTGATAATTGAATTCCAAAAAAGCATTCAATTACCTCTTCACCTTGGATTTTCTGAGAACCTTACCGTACAATAGCATCAATCTGCATTTCCCTGTATTGCGCATCACTTGGAAGGACCCGTTATGACCCATTCACCCGACGTGGTAGATCTGTCGCTTTTAAGCCCTGTAGTTAAAAAATACAACGGCCGTAAACAGGACGCTCTATTGCCCATGCTGCATGAAACCCAGGCCCTTTATGGCTGGCTGCCCCGTCAAGTACAAGAAGTGGTCAGTCAAACCCTACATGTCCCGTTGGCCGATATTCATGGGGTTATTGAGTTCTATACCATGTTTTATAACGAACCAACAGCGAAACGAGTGATTCGAGTATGCCACGATGCCGCCTGCCATCTAGCCGGGGCTGGGCCGGTAAGCGCGGCTATGGAGCAGCAGCTCGGTCTGCAAGATGGACAAACAAGCGCCGACGGCCGTATTACCTATGAACAAGTCCCTTGCCTGGGCATGTGCGAACATGCACCCAATGCCCTCAATGGTGACAGACCAGGGGGCAATTTAACCGTGGAGACCGTTGCTGATTTTCTCGACGGGTCTCATCCACAGCCGGAACCCCGCATCTACGGCGATTCCCTGCTCAAAGTGGCCCGCGTGGGACAAGTTGATCCCTACAGCTTAAAAGATTACGAAGCCCATGATGGCTATGCCGCTTTACGCAAAGTGCTGGCCATGACCCCGGAAGCCATCATGGCCACGCTCAAGGCGAGCGCGGTTCTCGGTCGAGGTGGGGCCATGTTCCCTGTTAATCTGAAGTGGGAATTCACCCGCAATGCAGCGGGTTCGCCTGCCGACAAACACATCGTGGCCAATGTAGATGAAAGCGAACCGGGCACCTTCAAGGATCGCGCCTTGATTGATGGCGATCCCTTCAGCTTGATTGAGTCGATGACCATTGCCGCTTATGCCGTAGGCGCGGAGAATGGCTGGATATTCGTCCGCGGAGAATATCCTCGCAGTTATGAACGCTTGAACAACGCCGTAAACAGAGCCCGCGCAGCCGGTTACCTGGGGCGCAATATCCTGGGCCGCGAAGGCTTCCACTTTGATATCGAAATGCGTAAAGGAGCCGGAGCGTATATTTGCGGTGAAGAAACGGCCCTTATCGAGGCCATTGAAGGCAAGCGCGGCTTCCCGCGCATCAAGCCGCCTTTCCCCGTAACCAATGGTCTATTTGACCAGCCGACAGCCCTTAACAACGTGGAGACCCTTGTCGCTGCCATGGCTGTCCTCAACATAGGTCTGGATAGTTGGTTAAAGCTGGGCACAGACCAATCACCGGGAACAAAATGGTTCTGTCTGAGCGGGCATATAGCGCGCCCCGGTCTTTATGAAGTGCCTTTCGGCCTCACAATTCGCGAATTGATCGATATGGCTGGTGGCATACCACAGGGCAAGGAAATCCAGGCGCTGCTCTTGGGTGGGGCGGCAGGTGTATTTATCAGCCCTGATGGATTGGATATGCCGCTTACCTATGAAGATGCCCGCGCCTACGGCGTACCTTTAGGGTCGGGCGTAATCCAGATTTATGATGAAACGGTAGATCTGCGCGACATCCTCTATCGCTTGAGCCGCTTCTTTGCTCATGAAAGTTGCGGCAAATGTTTCCCTTGTCAAATCGGAACACAACGACAGATGGAGATTCTGGATCGCGTTGCTCATAATGGCGGACCTCGTCCTGAGGACAAACAGATCCTGCTCGACGTGGGATTCGCCATGACGGAGACCTCTTTATGTGGCCTGGGCCAAACGGCCGCTACGGCGATAATCAGCGCTATGGAATTGTGGCCGGAATTACTGTCTTAATCATGACGTTCTGTTAATAAGAAGTTGCCAACTTTCTGCGGTCAATAACTGCGTGACTCTGGTGTAAGAGAGAAAAGTTGGCAACTTTCATATGAGAATATATGCAATCAAACTCCGCTACCTCACCAATTCGTTATCTAAGCGTCGATGGCAGCAAGCCCAGGGATATTGAAGGCGAAATCGTTGAAGAAGGGCTGGCTTGTATTTCGGTCAATGGGGACGAGCTGGCAACGTTTATGTGTACACCCTGTGACCTGGATAAATTGGCGTTAGGGTTTCTCTATAACGAGAGGATCATAGACAGTCTCGACGACGTACGCCAGATCCATATTTCCAAAGCGACGACCTGTGCAGATGTGTGGCTGCGGGATATGAATTTCAAACGGCCGTCGCGCGCCATTGTAACCTCCGGCTGCGGAGGCGGCGTGACCTTCGACGATCTATCCGGCAGGCATGAGCCGCTGGCGTCAGACCTGTTTGTAAAGCCGGAGCAACTGGCGGAATTAATGCAGCAAATGCACCTGGGCGCGGACTCCTACAAACGGGCGCGCGGCATCCATACGGCCGCTTTGGCTGGCGATGATCAACTGCTGCTACAGGTTGAGGATGTGGGCCGGCACAACTGTTTGGATAAATTATGCGGCGCTGCCTTGCAGCAAGGTATGCAAACGCAAGGCCGGGTTTTATTGAGCAGCGGCCGTATTAGCAGCGAGATGATCAACAAAGCACGCCGGCTGCAGACCCCCATTGTTTGTTCCCGCACTTCGCCCACTAGCCTCTCGGTCGCCCTGGCGGAGGCATGGAATATGACTATTGTGGCCTATGTGCGCAATAAGCGCATGCGTATATATACCCACCCTGAACGCATATTGGTGCCGGAAGCGGCTTGATATCTTGTCTATTATTTGCCACCTGAACCGGCGCGGATCGCCGGTCGTATAATCACGGAGCGCAAGATGAGCGATACTGTTACTTTAACCATTGATGGACAAAAGGTCACGGTGCCGGCCGGCACCACGATCTTGAATGCTGCAGCCAAATTGGGTATCGAGATCCCCGTGATTTGCTATCATCCGCACCTGACAGCCAATGGACTTTGCCGCATCTGTTCAGTGGACACCGGGGGCCGTTTACAGGCAGCCGCTTGCGTGACAGCCTGCAGTGAAGGCATGGAAGTGAACACGCAATGTGACGATGTAATGCGTAGTCGCAAGACCATCCTCGAGTTATTGGCTTCCACTGTCGACCTGCACGAAGCGCCTGAAATCCTCACCCTCATGGAGTCCTACGATGCCGACGGCCAACGATTTGTCGACTCCGAAAAGCGCACTGCGCCTATTTATGATGACAATCCCTTTTACCTGCGTGATTACAATCAATGCATCAACTGTTGGCGCTGTGTACAGGTCTGTGCTGATGATGCACAATACGCATTTGCTCTCAACTTCGACGGCCGTGCGTATCACACCCAAATCGGCACCTTCATGGGCGATGGCATGATGGATACCACTTGCGTCTTTTGTGGCCAATGTGTTGGCGTGTGCCCTACTGGCGCATTAAAGCCGAAAAGACAGGCGCTGTTGGAGCTGGGCGAAAACCCGGATGAAATATTCTTCCAGACTCGCGGCGGGCGCAAACGGCGCAAGGGGAAGAACAATGATTGACCAAAACAAGGAAGTAGAAAAATATTTTCAAACGTTGCCCCAAGGAAGACGCGAGGCGCTAAGCGAATTGCATTCTTGGATTCATGAAACAGTACCTGGCGCTAAGGATGTTATTGAGTACGGCATGCCTGGTGCTTACCAGGATGCTCTCATCTGCTCCTATAAGTCACAGAAGAACTATATGAGCCTCTATATGGATGTTGAGATCGTTAAGAAACATAAACCGGAACTGGATGAAGCGGGGCTGAACTGCGGCAAGAGTTGTATCCGTTTCCGGCGCCTCGAACAATTGCCGCAAGAGACAATTAAGACGATGCTGCGTGAAACAGCGGCGAAACAAGCAGCGGAAAAACAGGCTGCATAACGTTTTTCATTCCCACGGAAATCGAGCGATTCCTGGGAAAAAGAACCAGAGGTATCTGATGATAAAACCAGATAGAGTCGTACGTTCAACATGTCCTTATTGTGGCGTAGGCTGCCAGTTGGACTTAAGTATTAAGGATGAATACATATATCGTGTGGATGCACCATTCGATGCCGCGCCAAACTACGGCATGTTATGCGTCAAAGGCCGTTTTGGCACCGACTACGTGAAGCATCCAAGCCGTGTTAAGATGCCCTTAATCCGTGTCAACGGCGATGAAGGGCGCAGCGCCAAACCTATCTGGCGTGAAGCCACCTGGGATGAAGCTTTGGATTATGTAGCTGACCAACTGGTGCGTATAAAGCAAGACCACGGCAGCGAAGCCATCGCCAGCTACGCCAGCGCCAAAGCCACCAACGAAGATACCTACGTCTTCCAGAAATTCATCCGTGCCTTGCTTGGCACCAATAACATCGATCATTGTGCCAGGCTTTGTCATGCGGGATCTGTGGCTGGACTGCAACTGGCGATCGGTTCCTCAGCCATGTCTAACTCTATTGCGGAGATGGAAAACCTGGATGTATTTATCATCACTGGCTCCAATACGGCTGAAACCCACCCCGTTATTGCCAATTATCTCAAGCGAGCGGTGCGTGAAAACGGGGCCAAATTGATCTCGATCGATCCTCGTAGGGTGGAGATGGTTGATTTCTCAACATTGTGGCTGCAACAAAACCCCGGCACTGATGTTGCCCTTTTTCAAGCCATGGCCCATGTTGTGGTCAAGGAAAAGTTGTACGACGAGGCGTTCATCGCCGCACGGACAGAAGGATTCAGCGCTTATATGGAATCGCTGGAAAGCTTTACGCCGCAGTGGGCGGAAGAAGTGACCGGTGTGCCGGCGCAGATGATAGTCGAAGCGGCCCGTCTTTACGCTAACGCGGATCGCGCTGCTATCTACTGGGGTATGGGCATCAGCCAGAGCACCCATGGGACTGACAATACATTATCCTTGACCAACCTGGCTTTGATGTGCGGGCACGTAGGCAAAGCGGGGACCGGTTTAAACCCGCTGCGAGGGCAAAATAATGTGCAAGGATGTTCAGACAGCGGCGGATTGCCTCATGTCTTTACGGCGTACCAGGCCGTCAGCGCACCCGATGTCCGCACTAAGTTTGAAAGCCTGTGGCATACAAAGCTCAATCCTGAGGCAGGGTTGACGGCCACAGAGATGATCGATGCCGCTCTTGCCGGGGCAGTGCGGGGCATGTTTGTCGTAGGTGAGAATCCAATGCTCAGCGAGCCAAACCAGGAACATACACGGCACGCACTTGAGCAACTGCAGTTCCTGGTTTGCCAGGACATTTTTGTCAATGAAACCGGGGAGATGGCCGATGTCATCTTGCCCGCAACCAGCTTCGCCGAAAAAGATGGCACCTTTACCAATACTGACCGCCGTATTCAGCGCTGCCGCAAAGCCGTAGAACCGGTTGGGCAATCACGAGCTGACTGGGAGATCATTTGCGATTTGGGCCAGCGTGTTGAGGCACGGCTTGGCGTGACCTTGTCGGCCGGATTTGACTATGATCATCCCGCAGATATCTGGGAGGAAATGCGACAGGTAACGCCTGATTTCTGGGGCATTGATTATGACCGTATTGAGCGGGAAGGCGGCGTCCACTGGCCCTGCCCCGATTTTGATCATCCCGGCACGCCATTCCTCTTTGCCGACGATTTCCCCAGCGGGCGGGGCAAATTTTGGGAACTTGAGTACGGCACCGAATCGGAACAGCCGGACGAAGCGTACCCCCTCAACCTTACGACCGGACGCGTTCTTTATCACTGGCATGGCAGTACGATGAGCGGTCGCTCTACCCTGGAAGATGTTTTCCCCGAAGCGATCTGTGAGATCCACCCCACTGACGCCGATAAACTGGACATTCAAACGGGCGATTGGATAGCAGTCAGTTCCCGCCGCGGCACGATTGAGCTGCGGGTCTTGGTAACAGGCCGGTCGCCGCGGGGCACCGTGTTTATCCCTTTCCACTTTGCCGAGGCCGCAGCCAACAAGCTGACCTTGGTGCAGGTAGACAGCCGGGCCAAGATCCCTGACTTTAAAAATACGGCCGTGCGCATTGAGAAAACCACACCCCCACAAGGATGGGATGAAGGTTACCAGGAACCTCTACTGCAGCGCGGTGCGATCAAAGACCCGGTTCAGATGCACTAAATAATTGCCATACCCTCCTGAATAGCTTCTTTTCTGCTAGAATTGAACGCGAACCTATATGTACCGTGCGCTTATCGCCACTGCTTTTATAAAGGTTCGCGTTCGTTTTCTTTAGATGTAGGAAAGGACGCCGATTAACTCGACAACCATCATCTTGTTTGTCAGCGTTCCGTTTCCAAAGGAACAGCACATGGAAATCAAGCGAGTGATTGTGATAGTGTTGGACAGCGTGGGCATAGGCGAACTGCCTGATGCCGCTGCGTTTGGAGATGTGGGCAGCCACACGTTGGGCAATATGGCCCGTGAAGTAGGAGGGCTGAAGTTGCCCAATTTGGAGCGGATGGGTTTAGGCAACATCGCCATTCTGGATGGGATCATCCCTCAGGAAGAACCCACGGCCGTCTTTGGCAAGATGGCGGAAGTATCTCCTGGAAAAGATACAACAACCGGACATTGGGAATTGATGGGCTTGCAATTGAAACGGGCCTTTCCCCTCTATCCTGATGGCTTTCCACCTGAAGTGATGGAACCCTTTGAAGAGCAAATAGGCCGGGGCACATTGGGCAATTATCCGGCGTCCGGCACGGTGATTCTCGACGAGTTGGGCGAGGAACATATGCGAACTGGCAAACCCATCATTTACACCTCGGGCGACAGTGTGTTCCAGATCGCAGCCCATGAAGAGGTGATTCCCATCGACGAGCTTTACCATATTTGCCATGTGGCGCGCGAGATATTGCGCGATGAGCATGAGGTTAGCCGTATTATTGCTCGCCCCTTCGTCGGGTCGCCTGGCAATTTTACCCGTACAGCCAATCGCCACGACTATTCCGTCGTGCCACCGGAACCAACCCTACTCGATCGTTTAAAAGAGGCTGGTTTTATGGTTTACGCGGTAGGCAAGATCAACGACATCTTTGTTGGGCAGGGTATCAGTGGCTACATCACTACGGTGGACAATACAGATGGCGTAGATAAGACCATTGCTGCCATCCGCGACGGGACAGAGCGTGGACTGATCTTCACCAACCTCGTGGACTTTGACGCCAAGTTCGGGCACCGTAACAATCCCCAAGGCTATGCTGATGCCCTGGTCGATTTTGATCGCCGGCTGCCGGAAATTGTAGACACATTGACCGAGGGTGATATCCTCATCATCACCGCCGATCACGGCAACGATCCTACCACACCCAGCACCGATCATTCGCGAGAATACGTGCCCATTCTGATCACGGGCAAAGAGATCAACCCTGGCGTTAATATCGGCGTGCGGCAGACCTTCGCCGATCTGGCAGCGACCATCGCCGATATCTTCGGCGTAGGACTGCCCCCCAAAGGTCTCAGTTTCAAGCTGGATATGATGACCACGCTGGAAAACGCCTCTGCAGAAGAACTGCTGCAAATGGTAGACGAAACCCCGGCTGTTATGGCGCGGCTCATCGACCATACTCTTCTTCGCCCTGATGCCACGGAGACAGACGTCGCTTTACTATGTGATGAAGCATTGCAATACCAATTTGCCTCAGTCTGTGTCAATCCAACCCACGTGCGGTTTGTAGCTGATCGTTTGAAAGGTTCCCCCGTCAAAACTTGTGCCGTAGTTGGTTTTCCGCTGGGCGCTACGACGACCCATGACAAAATAAGGGAAACGGAGCAAGCGATCCAGTTCGGAGCGCAAGAAATTGACATGGTGATCAATATTGGCGCGTTGAAGGGCAAGGACTATGACTTTGTCGAGCAGCAGATAAAGGCTGTGGTTCAGGCGGTTCACAATCATCGGGCTTTGTGCAAAGTCATCATCGAGACTTCCTATCTAACCCAGGAAGAAAAAGTGTTGGTTTGCGAGTTTGCCGTGCAGGCTGGTGCTGATTTCGTCAAAACCTCCACAGGATTCAGTGGGGGCGGAGCGACAGTTGAAGATGTTGCTCTCATGCGCCGCACCGTTGGCCCCCGCGTGGGCGTTAAGGCGTCTGGTGGCGTTCGTACCTATGATGATGCCATAAATATGATCAGCGCTGGAGCCAACCGCATTGGGGCTAGCAGCGGTGTAAATATTGTACAAGAAGCATTCAACAAGAAGGGGTAAGTTACTTTAATGAGCGTTCCGAAAAACAGCGCGCGCGTGACGTGGAAAGGTAAAGACCTGGAGTTTGCCGGTACTTTTGGCTCAGGTTTCGATTTTGATATGGGCGGAGGCCCCAATAAAAAGGCTGGCAGCCCTATGGAATTTCTATTAGCCGGGGTGGTCGGATGCACGGCCGTTGACGTCGTCCTGATCCTGCAAAAACAGCGCCAAAAAGTGAGCGGCGTGGAAGTTGAAGCGACCGGTGCACGTGCGGCTGATCCCCCGCAAGTCTATACAGAAATCGAATTGGTCTATGTCGTACGGGGAGAGGATATCGATCCCGCTGCCGTTGAACGGG
This sequence comes from Chloroflexota bacterium, assembly GCA_009937635.1. Lineage (GTDB taxonomy): Bacteria > Chloroflexota > Anaerolineae > Promineifilales > Promineifilaceae > JAACFF01. The sequence continues at coordinate 3,758 of JAACFF010000158.1, read as the reverse complement.
CGATTTCTCTGTCGGAGGAGAAATATTGCTCAGCCAGCAATACGTTCGTTCAAGCAGGCGTGGCTATGCACTCAACATACCGCATTGAACCATTGTAGGGGCAAAACGATAGGCCGAAGCCTCATAGGACGCCTGCCATTTTCCCAACCGTTTCGCCCGCGCCCCTTTTTTAGTAAATCGCAAAAATAAAACGCTCATTCAGATGAATGAGCGTTTTTCCAAAAAAAAACCCCGAACAGGGTACCAAGAGCAGTTAGTAGCTAGCGTCTTTGCGGATATATGTCGGCGAATCCCTTGGTGGCCGCGTTACATTTGTTGGCCTCGACCCCGTACTGCGACTTGTCGAAGCAGTTGGGCGCACTAGAGGGGATCTCAAATTCCGCTCAACTATCTAGCCCTGTCCCCTGTCTGTCCGGGGCAATATGGCTTGTTAACTAATGGCATTATAGCCGCTCAGTGAGAGAGCCGTCAACCCCTGTATTCTTAAAATTCCCGCTTTTGCTCAACACTTCATCAACACCTGGTAAAGGCGTAGATAAAACATTCTCTGCCATACGCAAATCCATCGTACAATTTACTGGCCAGCGATCCCTGTCTGATTGCCCTAGTGAAAGCGTTTCGCGCTTCTCTATTTGCCACCAATCCAACATCCGCAAGCCAAATTCAGCGCGGCTGAGCTCCTGACGACCGGCCACGTTAAGAATGCCCCGATATTCATTTGTAGCTAATTCTAGGCATGCCCAGCTTAATGTCTCTGCCCATACAGGATTGCGTCGTTGGTCAGTGAAAAGTTTCACCGGTTGTCCCGCCTTCAAAGTTTGCGCCATCCAGGCTGTGCCTCGATCCATTAATTGAAGGCCATAGATTAGCGAGGTGCGCACAATGACATGGTTGTCATATGCGCCGGCGATTCTTTCTGCTTCAGCTTTGGCGCGACCATATTGGTGAAGTGGTTTAGGTCGCGCTGACTCGTCGTAAGGGGCCTCCTGCCCGTTAAAGATGACATCGGATGAAATGTGGATCAGGCGCGCTCCGTTCCGCTCAACGGCCTTCGTCACATGAGTGGTGCCCTCCACAATGACATTCCACATGTCGGCGACACGATTGGAGCCGGCCGTGTGAATAACCACATCCGGATTCAGTGTCGAAACCAGGTTGGAAATGGCCGTATTATCGCGGACATCCAGCTTGAAACCGCTGCGGGACTGCAAGGGATCGTTTTGGAAGAATGTATAGCTGATCTCGTGGATCATAGAGGCCAGGGGGACTAAGTGCTGGCCGAGATAACTGCTCCCTCCGGTGATAAGAATCCGCGCCAAATTTGCTCCTACACCAGGTATCAAGAACCTTCAATCATCGAGGTATTCGACTTTACTGAGTGCTTCACCGGCAGCCGCTTGAGCCGCGGACTGTTTACTGGAACCACTTCCTTCTCCCCATGGGGCATCCCCAACCAGAACTCGAACCGTAAATGCCCTGGCGTGATCTGGACCTGACGAAGCGATAACTTGGTAATGAGGTGTGATATTGAACTGTGCTTGTGCCCATACCTGAAATTCGCTTTTAGCGTCCTTGTGCAGTGAATTTTCCCGAATTTGTACCAATGCTGGACCAACAAGTTTCTCGACCAGCGGTTCAACCTTTTCAAGCCCCTGATCCAGATAAATGGCTCCAATTACTGCTTCAAACGCGGCACAAAGAATCGGCGTGCGTTTTCGTCCACCACTTTCTTCCTCACCGTAACCGAGGCGCAAGAAACGGTCGATGTCCAACTCCTGTGCGAAATTGGCCAGCGTGCCGGTCTTTACCAGCGCTGCTCGCAGGCTGGTTAATTCTCCTTCATCCATATCTGGAAAATGATTATACAAGTAAGCGCCAACAACAAAATCCAGCACGGCGTCCCCTAAGAACTCTAAGCGTTCATTGTCATCTAGCGCAATGCCAGGATTTTCGTTAAGAAAAGAACGGTGAGTTAACGCTCGAAGCAACAACGAGTAATCGGCAAATGATACGTCGAGATTCTGTTCGAGAATATGGAAATCGTCCACTATTTAAAACCACCATCTGCCGGACAAAACCTAAGTCATACAGGTTAGATCTAACCGATAGAGAAAACTACTCCTCAAATTTCTTGAAAACCAACACAGAATTATGTCCACCAAAGCCGAACGCATTATTTAGACAAACGCGTACGCGAGCCTCCCGAGCTTCGTTGGGGATATAATCTAGATCGCACTCCGGATCAGGCGTCTCATAATTGATAGTTGGCGGCATGACTTGGTCACGTATGGCCAGGGTGCAGAAAACGCTTTCAATCGCCCCAGTGGCGCCCATGATATGTCCGGTCATGGATTTGGTGGAACTAATACCGATATTGTAAGCGTGCTCACCAAGAACATGTTTGATCGCTGCCGTTTCTGAGGAGTCATTCAGCGGAGTTGCCGTACCATGAGCACTAATATAATCCACGTCCTCTGCTTGCAGGCCGGCATCTTCTAGCGCTGTGCTAATCGCCCTTGCCGCCCCGATCCCCCCCTCTGAGGGAGCGGTGATGTGATGAGCATCTGTCGTCTGCCCATACCCAACGAGCTCAGCCAGGATTGTAGCTCCACGAGCCTGAGCAAAGTCCAGGTTTTCCAGCACCAGCATACCGGCGCCTTCGCCCACGACCAGACCATCCCGGTTCTTGTCAAAAGGTTGGGGCGTTTGGCTACTCTTAGAAGAGGTTGCCCCTGCTCGTTCAAAGCCACCGACGGCGACATGGGTGATAATGGTCTCAGTCCCTCCGGTTAGCATAACGTCCATTTGTCCATACTGCATGGCGCGATATGCTTGTCCGATGGCATCATTGCCCGAGGCGCAAGCCGTCGCTATCGTGTTTGACGGGCCATGTATACCATAATCGATGGCCAGCATACCTGCTGCCCCGTTAGGCATAATCATTGTGATTGCGAACGGACTGAGGCGTCGCAAGCCTTTTCCTATTACAACATGTTCCTGCTCGACGAGTGTTTGGATGCCTCCAACACCCGTACCAATATTCACCCCAATTCTTTCTCGATTATCGTCCGTTATCGGTAGAGCAGCCTGTTGCATAGCTTCATTCGCTGCGACCGTTGCAAATTGTTGGTAACGATCCCTCCTGCGCGACATGCGTCGACCTAACTGGTTTGCGGGATCGAAATCCTTTACCTCACAGAGCCCACCGGAAAGATGTTCCCTTTTTTCAATTTGCGTAAAAGGGCCTAAACCAGACTTACCGGCCACAATTGCTGACCATGTATCTGCCACATTGTGGCCTAGTGGTGTTATAAGACCCAGCCCGGTCACGACGACTCGGGATTTTTGAAATAATCCATTATCCATGGTTCCTCTCTATTCTGTCTGAGGCTAGTTTGTGGTTGATCTGGCTTTTTGATTCCCGGGATTCCCTGCGGATTGCCAGCGCTTCTCGTATTTTTCTAATGTTTTCCTAAAGGCCTCTTCTAAGTCAACTCTACTGCTCGTGGCCAACATGCATATGCTATACAGAAGGTCTCCTAATTCAGCCTCCAAATTAGGGCCGAACTGCGGTGAGCGTGAGCCATAATCAGTAGCCAGAAGAATCTCCTTGGCCACCTCGCCCATTTCGCTTACCGCGTCTAAAGCATAAACACTTGCCGGTCGGTCCAAGTTGCGTTTAAAAGCAAAATCATTGGCCCGCGCTTGCCAATTTCTATCCATTAGCTTCATTTCCTAAAGGACGACGCATCGGTTTA
>JAACFF010000558.1 GCA_009937635.1 Chloroflexota bacterium | reverse complement strand
CATTTTGTCATCCATGAACCCAAGCGCCGCGTTATTAGTGCGGCGCCTTTTCGGGATCGCGTGGTCCATCACGCGCTGTGTAATATCCTTGAACCGATTTTTGAGTCGCTTTTCCACCCACATAGTTATGCCAACCGGGTGGGGAAGGGCACGCACAGCGCACTTGACCGATTACAGGCGTACGCGCGCCGCCATCGCTATGTGCTGCGCCTGGACATCGTGCAGCACTTTCCTTCCTTAGACCATGCTGTGCTCAAGCGGGAACTTTTTCGTGTGATCGCTGATGGGCAGGTGAGAGGTTTGATTGACACCATTCTCGCCAGCGGCGAAGGAGAGTTGGCAGATGAATACGATATGGTTTACTTTGCAGGTGATTCGCTGTTAGACAGGATCAGGCCACGCGGCTTGCCAATCGGCAATTTGACGAGCCAGTTCTGGAGCAATTGTTACCTCAACCCTCTAGATTGGTTCGTCGTGCGCGAACTGGGCTGCCGGGCTTATCTTCGTTATGTTGATGATTTCGCCCTGTTTGCCAAGAGCAAACGGCAACTGCGGATATGGAAAGCAAAGATCGTGGACTATCTGGCAAGCTTGCGACTGACGACCCATGCAACCCGATCGCAGGCCAGTCCCGTGGACAGCGGGATACCGTGGTTGGGGTTTGTTGTTTATCCAACACATCGTAAACTCAAGCGCCGCAACGTGGTGCAGTTCAGCCGGCGTCTGGAGCACAATATGTCGCTATACCAGCAGGGAGCAATCTCATTTGCCGAATTAGATGCCAGTGTGCAAGGATGGATAAACCACGTGCGCTATGGGGATACCTGGAGGCTGCGTGATCATCTCTTCCGCCAACATGCAGTGTAAATCAACTTTTTACACCATTGACTAAGACAGCAACTCCCGATATAGTGGCTTATGGTATGATATTCCTACAAGAAGCAGCAATGAACGGTATACTGGTTTGGCTTTGATGACCTGATATTTTTTATATTTTAAGTACGCGAAGGTATTGTTCTTTTTGCTGGCTTAATACAATGGCGCCCTTTGGTGCTTAAACAGGAGGCGTAAATGCAAGTTATCGTAGGCTATCTGCGCGTTGCACTGCTCACGACCATAAACATCATTGTCTATATCGTCACCATTAGACGTATTCTCTGGCTGGAAGGGCGCGTCCTCAAGGGCGTCTTCAGGAACTGGGCCTGGCGCTTTCGTTACCAGCCGTCAAATTTCATCCAGCCCCGAACTGAAGAAGAAATCATCACGGCCGTCAAGCAAGCGCGCCGTATACGTGTTTTTGGATCCGGCCACTCCTTCAACCGTGGCGTCGTATCGGAGGAAACCCTCCTCTCTCTGGACAACTACAGCGGCGTGATCTGGAAAGATACGGCGAAAAAACAAATGGCGGTGAAAGCCGGCACGCGCGTGCGCGATGTGGTTAAAGCGTTGCTTGATGAAGGCTGGGCTTTTGAAGCGCTGCCATCTCATGATGCCCAGAGCATAGCCGGCATCTTATCTACGGACGTGCATGGAACGGGGCGCAACTGGGGTTTTGTCAGCCAATCAGTCGCGGGCCTTAAGCTCATCAACGGCAAGGGCGAAGTGCACGAATGCCAACCGGCCGACGACCTCTTCAAAGCGGCCATTGGCGGGCTTGGCGCGGTGGGTATTATCGTCGAAGTGGTCGTCCAAGGCGTCGATCGTTTTAACGTGGCCCAAGAGGTGGCGATTGTAGAGAACGCCTTTATTGAACAGAATCTGGATCAGCTTCTGCGCGATAACGATCATGTCAGCCTCTACTTGTTTCCTTTCACCGATAAGTGCCAGATAAACCTCTGGAACAGCACAGAGCAAGAAAAGTCATTTCTCGGGCCTCTGCGTGAGTTCATTATGATCTCGCTTGATGCTTTGCTGGCCGCCTGGCTGGCCAATCTCGCCGCCTACACAGGACTCTTGCCTAATATTACTTCTCTCCTGTCCAGGATCAAGAAGGGTTCAGATATTGTGATGGAGAGCAATCAGGCGTTCAATCGCTCGATTTACCACCTGCATCAAGAGTTCGAATTTAGTGTGCCCTTCGAGGATACATTAGCGGTTTGCCGGCGCTTCATACAGCTTTATGAGGAGATGTATCCCACTGGTTTGCCTTATGCGGCGTTCGAGGTGCGATTTACACCGCAAGGCCACACGCGCACTTTGATCGGTCCCGGCCGGGAGCGCCGCAGTGGCTGGATCGATCTCGTATGTAACGACTCCATTGGCTTCGAGAGATACTATGCCGCTGCGGAAGCGTTAATGAAAGAGTTAGGCGCCCGGCCCCATCTCGGCAAGTATGTTCAGACTGTTGATAGCGATTACCTGGCGCGTATCCATGGACAGCATTTTGAGCGCTTCCGACAATTGGTAAAGGAACATGATCCAGAGGGCAAATTCGCCAACGCGTTTACGAAGAAGCTTTTTGGCTTTGATTCCTGATAGCACGAGAGCAGGCAACTAAAACCGACAAACTTACCATTCAGCATTAGAAGGAACAACATTAATTGGGAAACGGTCTGGATTTAGCAAAGGGTGTGTTCCAAATGGGTTGGAGTAGTAGGCATCTTTAGCTGCCGGTCGGTCCCATTTGAGAATGCTCACTATTCTGTTTTTAGCTGAAATGAAACGCACCCTTTAGCAAAGCGACCTCTAAGCAGCCATCACTTCATGCCAGGGAGCATTTGGCCTCCGCGCAGCGCAAAGTTTTAGTAGATCAGGAATTTGCTCGCGTCGCTCAATACTCGCCAACAAGCCAATCACCTTATCACCCTTTCTGTTGCCAGGAAGATTTTCATAATCGATATTCAAGTCGAAACAGAGGGCCTGTATTTCGCTTTCGCTGAAATACATATTCAACAGCTCTCGTAATTTCATACGGTTATGATGCGTTGTCTGTTGTAGCGGCAAACTGCTTTCTGTGGATTGGCCCGCAGAGCCCAGCTTTTCAACCAACGCCAATAACTCATCTTGGGAGAGCCTCGTCTCCGGGGAAAACGTCACTTCCAATCCACCTGGTGTTTTGATAGTTACCTGTCGATCATCATCGCGAAGCGTCCACGCCTGCACAAAAGCAATAAGGGCTGGAAGAATAGCCGGGGCGGCAATCAAAGCCAATGCCCCAAGTGT
>JAACFF010000557.1 GCA_009937635.1 Chloroflexota bacterium | reverse complement strand
GCATTTGGTGTCCTGAAGACCGGCTTGCCTTTTGACCCTAATTATCTTGTTAATGTGCGAGAAACCGCTTGACTTTTAACACGGTATCTCAGATATCGTCTCGGTCAAGGCGGTTGCTTCTGAGGATGCTCATTCCCTACGAATTCTACAAATTCGCCTTTTCCCATTGCTGGTTTAACTGAATTTCTCCACCAGGGAGATTGTTCCGCGCCCCACATCTTGCGCCAGCGCTTCCTGGTCGCTTCCTTCCAGCACAACGACCACTACGTAGTCGGCCGTCTCTCCCTTCCCGATGCCCACGTACCAGGCATTGGTGCTTCCGCCTGGCCCTGAGATCACCAGCGGGCTGAACTCGTAGATGCCATCTGCTTGCGGCAAGGCGCGGCGGATAGCCCGCGCTGCCCCGGCTGTGGTTGCCCGCCCTATATCCGATTCCAGAGACCATGCCTGCCAGTTGCCTTCCTCATCTTGCACTGCCTCAGCCACTTGGGGTTGTGGTTGCCGGCCATTGCCCGCCAAAGAAGCCATGGCCAGGCCAATCTTCAAGGGCGTGATCGAGAGATTGTCTTGTCCAATACCTGCCTGCAAGGGATCCCCCAAAGGATCGTCGGGTGCAGTCGTGGCGTCGATCTCCAACAACGGATCGCGGTCCAGGCCGAAGGCGGCAAACGCTTCGTCTAGGCCGCCCACACCCAGTTGATCCGCCAGCGTTTGCATTGGACCCGGGCAGCGATGGCGCAATACATCAGCCCAGGTAGCCTGTTCCCGAGGCTGGCTGGCGCAGCGCGTGACCGTGCCATTTACAGATACAGCCCGATCCGCATCCACTACCGGGTCATCTAGCTGGATCAACCCTTGCTCAACTGATTTAGCCAGGATGAGCGGCTGCAGCAGCAGGCCCGGTTGGTACTGGCCCTGCGCGACCCGGTTCAGCAGCGGCGCTCGTTCGTCAGCTCCCAACTCGTCAAACTGTTCATCCAAAAGATTAGGATCGTATCCAGGATGGCTGGCCATAACGCGTATCCAGGCGCGATCGGATCCATCTTGAGGCATTTCCAGCAGGAGTACCGCCCCCTGCTGATCGCCAAGCAGAGAAACGGCCGTTTCTTGCAAATCCACGTCCAGCGCCAGCTGCACATCATGCCCTGCTTGAGACAGATGCAACGTTTGCTCTACATAAGCGGGCCAGAAAGCGGTTGGTTCGCCGCGCAGGAGGGCATCGAATCCCCCTTCCGCACCGGCCGTGCCATGGATAAAGCTGTAGTAACCCACGGCCGGTCCTACATTTGCAGAGGGGTAGCTGCGCACTTGCCTTTCTGGCGTGCCTCTGTTCTCTGCCAGTACCTTTGCATTGCGGTCAACAATAGATCCACGCTGGATACGCAGCTCGGCCTCCGCCAGGCGCGGATTATCGTCTCGCGCCAAGATACTCGCGGCGCGCAACACGCCCCAGAAGATCAGCGCCACCGCCACCAGCAGAAAGGCCGACAGCAGGAGCTTGCTCAAAGTACGGATCTTGTCCCGATCCGGCGTCTCAGACCATCCGGCGCTCATGGGCGGGATTGCTGGCTCCTGATCGCCAACCGTTGGCTGGCTGGCACGTCCTCTTGCGACATATGCAGCAACAAACCGAACATGATGCTACTAATCAACATGGAACTGCCGCCGTAACTGATGAATGGCAACGTCACACCGGTCAGGGGCAGCAGTTTGGTGACACCGCCCATGATCAGCAAGGCCTGAATACTAAAGAGCAGGGTGATGCCTGCGGCCAGGTAAACGCGAAACGGCCGTCTATTGAGCATTGCCAATCTCAGCCCCCGGTAAGCCAGCAACATGAAAACTGCCACGAGGCTCAGGCTGCCCGTAAGCCCCCACTCCTCGGCCACGGCTGCGAAAACAAAGTCAGAATGCACTACGGGAATATAGATGGGAAAACCCTGGCCTGCGCCCTGACCCGTAAGCCCGCCGGCGGCCACTGCATACAGTGACTGCACGATTTGGAAGGCGCGGCCAAGCGCATCCGGCCACGGGTTCCACCATGCATCCACGCGCAGGGCCACCACATCAAACAGGAAGTATGCGAAGATTCCGGCCAGGAGCATCAATACCATACCGGCGGCTACATAGCGCCTGTCACCGGTTGCCAGGTAGAGCAGGGCTAGAAAAACGATGAAGAATAACGTCGCCGCCCCCAGGTCTCGTTGCCAGACCAGGAGCAGCATACAGAAACCCCACATGAGTAGCAGCGGGGCCAGATAGGGAAATGTGCCTCGCAGTCCTTTGACATGGCTCTGGCGCAGCAGCGCCTCTCGCTCGGAGAAGTAACTGGCTAGAAATATGACCAATAATAGCTTCAACAGCTCTGATGGCTGGAAGTAGAATATAGGACCCATGTAGGGAAGGGGTACGGGCAACCAAAGTGCCGCGCCGTAGCCAGACGGATTGACTCCAAATAGCAGCGTCGAGGCCAACAGCAAAAGACCGGCGATCAGCAGCGTGTAGCGGTAACGACGCAAAATGCGCAGATTGCGTGGCAAGATCGTCACCGCCAGCATCACGGCCGTTCCCAAGACGACCCACATCACCTGCCGCGCCATAAAATTTACGGCCAGGCGGTCGATCAAGATGATGCCCCAGCCGCTGAGCAAGGCGAACATAGGCAGCAACAAGGGATCATGCTGCGGGCGGAAAAGAAAAAGCAGCACGTGCGCCGCAGCAATCGCCAGAAACCAGACGATAGGCCCCCACAAATGTTGCCACAGCGGGGCTCCATCCACTGCCAGGCTGAGCGCCACCCCATTCACAAAGACAAAAGCGGCCACGAGCAGCAGCAGAAGACCCTCGCGACGGCCGTTTAGTTCATGAACATCTTCAGGCAGCCAGGCGTACATAATCCTCGTTTCTTTGAATAGCAATAAGTTGCCACCTGTCGGGACAGCACATTCGTTCGCAACCTAATGAAGGTTAGCAACGTTTGATTTAGCCCAAGTACTTGCCTACAATAAGCGCCAGGTCTTCTTTTGCCTGCTGCGGGATCCTTTCTTTGTCGGTGATCAGGGCGTCGCTCATTCCCTGGTGCGCCGGCATATCGACTGCCCACTCCTCCATCTGTTCGGCCATCAAGGCGATAGCCAACTGCGCCAGTTCCGTGTTACGCTGCAAGAT
>JAACFF010000556.1 GCA_009937635.1 Chloroflexota bacterium | reverse complement strand
TGGGCATCCTGGCCCTCGTTTCTCTGGCCTTGAGCGCCATTCTCGTCTTCAACACCATGTCCGCCCTGATCATGCGCCAGGTCAAGTTCATCGGCATCATGAAGTCGGTTGGCGCCAAAACCAGGGACTTGGTGCGCATGTACCTGATGCTGGTCATCGCCTATGGTCTGCTGGCCTTCTTGCTGGCCGCACCGGCCGCCATTTGGGCCGCGTTCAAATTCGCCCAATTCATCGCCAATCCTGCGCTGCTTGATTTGTCCTTACCGCCTCTTTTTGTTTCCCCATTTGTTTTGCTGCTGGAACTTTCCGTGAGTCTGCTGGTGCCTATGTTGGCCGCTATTCCGGCCATTATGCGTGGCACGCGTGTGACCGTCCATGCCGCCCTTAATTTTCAGGGCTTGAGCGAGGAGGACTTCAGCGGTACCATGCTCGAGCGGGTCATCGAACGCATTCGCTTTATGACCGGGCCGTGGCTGCTTTCCCTGGGCAATATCTTGCGCGATCGCCGGCGCGCCGCGCTGACCTTGGGCACGCTGATCTTAGGCGGCGCTGTATTCATCGGCGTGCTCAGCGTCAGCGCCTCCTCTAATCAGACGGTAGCGGAGATGGGGCAGGAATATCGGTTCGACATTCAAGTTGATTTTGAGCGACCCTATCGTCTGCCCGTGATTGAGCGGCACGCCTTAGCCATCCCTGGCGTAGAGCGTGTGGAAGGATGGGCTTCGGCCAACGGGGCTATTATCAATGAGCAAGATGAGGAGGGTAACAATATGACCATTCTCGCGCCGCCTGCCGGAAGTGTACTTACGCGCCCCAAAATTATAGACGGCCGTTGGCTGCAACCCGGCGACGAAAACGCTCTTGTCATCGATACCAGCCTGTTGCGTGAAGATCCCAGCCTGGCCGTTGGCGACGAAATTGTGCTAGAAATTGCCGGACAGGAAGAACCGTGGACGATCATCGGCGTCTACCAATCGCTGGGCGTCAAGGTCTGGTATGAGTCCTATGCCAACTACGAATACGTATCGAGATTAACCGGCGCAATCGACCAGACGAGCCATGTGCAGCTTGTCACCACGTATCATGATGCGCTCTTTCAGGAGCAGATGGCTTCTACAGTTGAAACGGCTTTCCGCGAACACGGGTTGCGGGTGAGCAGTATCGAAACCAGTTCCGCCTTGCGCGGGATTCAGGAAGATCAATTTGATATTGTCGTCAACGTGCTGATGATCATGGCCCTGCTGATCACCCTGGTCGGTGGCCTGGGCCTGGCCGGCACGATGAGCATCAATGTCCTGGAACGTACGCGCGAAATTGGCGTGATGCGTGCCCTGGGCGCGACTGATGGCACCGTGGTGTGGGTAGTCTTGATGGAAGGGGTCTTGATGGCCTTGCTTAGCTGGCTGGCCTCAATCCTGCTGGCCGTGCCCGTAGGTAAACTGCTGAGCAGACAGGTGGGATCCGACTTTGCCAACGGACCTCTGACGTTTGTCTATTCCATACCAGGGGCTCTCTTCTGGCTGGCCCTGGTCGTCGTCATTGCCATCGTCGCCAGCTACATTCCGGCCCGCAATGCATCCCGCCTCACCGTGCGCGATGTGCTGGCTTATGAATGACGCGAGCGGCTGACCTTACCGATGCTCTTGAGTAAACGGATGTATTGAAATGAAATTCGCCAAATTCATGCTAATTCGCCTAATCCATTATCTGTACGGAATGATGCAGGTCATTCGTGAGAAATCTTGATGATTAGTGAACGGCTTAATAGGTACGGTTTCTAGCCAAGAGCTTGCTGCAAATCGGCGATGAGGTCCTCGATAGCCTCAAGGCCAACGGAGACGCGCAGGAGATTGTCAGGCACGGCCGAACCCGGGCCCTCGCTAGATGCGCGCAATTCCAGCAGGCTTTCCACGCTGCCCAGGCTGGTGGCATTGGTAAACAGCTTGACGCGTGATGCCACGTCGATAGCCTGTTCCTGGCCGCCTTTGACCTGGAACGATAGCATGCCGCCGAAGGAAGACATCTGCCTTTGGGCGATCTCATGTCCGGGGTGCTGCGCCAGACCGGGGTAATGTACACGCTCTACCTGTGACTGGCGGGCAAGCCATTGCGCCACAGCCAGGCCGTTGGCGCTGTGCCGGTCCATGCGGCAGGCCAGGGTGCGCAAACCTCTTAAGACAAGCCAGGAGTTAAAGGGGGAGGCGACCGCGCCTAGAATGGTGCGATTGTGGGTGATCTCCTGCACGGCCTTGTCATGCTTGCCGAATACGAGCGCTCCCATCTGTACGTCACTGTGCCCCCCCAGATACTTCGTCGCTGCGTGCAGCACTACATCAGCGCCTAAGGCTAACGGCCGTTGCAGCACCGGCGTGGCAAAGGTTCCATCCACGATGAGCTGCGCGCCCGCATTGTGGGCGATCTGCGCCATGGCGGCGATGTCGATTACTTCCAATAAGGGGTTGGAAGGTGTTTCCATCCAGATCACCCGCGTGTTAGGAAGCAAAGCATGCCGCACGCTCAGCGGATCCTTCATATCTACGATGGTGTATTCACAGCTCCACTTGCCAAAGAACATGCTGGCGATTTCGCGAAAACCGAAATAGGTGTCTTTGTGCAAGATCACGTGCGAATCAGGCGGCAAACTCTGCAGATAGGCCGCGCCTGCCGCCAGACCGGAGGCAAAAACAAGCGCCGCTTCGCCCCCCTCCACAGCGGCCAGGGCTGCTTCCAAACGCGCCTGGGTGGGATTGTTCACACGGATATAACTAAATCCATGAGGTATTTCCCCTGCAGGTCCATGTTCAAAGGTCGTGGACAAATGAATCGGCGGCGCTATGGCGCCGGTTGCGGGATCGACCTCCGACCCGGCGTGAATCAGCGTAGTCTCTAGCTTCATACGATTTCTCCTTGATGCCCCAACTCCTTTTGTGCCGGCCGACATCGGTCACCAAGCGGTAGCAAAATTGGTTGAAATAATCGGAATTTACCCTTGAGTGTAGGCATTTGCCGGCAAGAAGTAAAGCGTAACGGCCGTATTGCGGGATAACTATTCAATATGAAAACGCAGTTCTTAAGATATGTTTTCAACTAGGTTTCGATTATGATAACTTGCCTGCTTCCGGTCAAGCTAACAAAGCCCGCGAACTGGTCGCACTCTTGCACCTTGGTTTTTA
>JAACFF010000555.1 GCA_009937635.1 Chloroflexota bacterium | reverse complement strand
CGATAAATACGAAGCTAATGGCAAAGAGGACAACGGCCGTGGCCGCACCTTCGCCCATCTTATAGTTGTTAAAAGCCTGGATGTACATCAAGTTGGCCAACACACTTGAAGAATTGGCTGGACCACCACGGGTCATGATCTGCACCAGGTCGAAGGCCCGTAAAGAATCGATAATAGAAATAATGACAACAATCGTAGTAATTGGGGCCAAGAGAGGAAAGACCACAAAACGAAACGTTTCCCAGCCGTTAGCGCCGTCCACTTTGCTGGCATCCATGAGCGTAGGATCGATGTTTTTGAGCCCGGCCACATAGAGGATCATGATGTAGCCAATTTGCCGCCAGGAGGCGGCGACGATAATGGCCCAGATGGCCAGGTTTTTATCGGCCAGCCAGCCAGGCGGATCCTCTACACCGATGTTGATCAGAAAGGAATTAATCAACCCGTCACGTGGGTTGTAAACCCAGGCCCAGATTAAGGCAACCACAGCAAAGGACAGGACTTGGGGCAAAAAGATGCCAACCTTGAAAACACGATCGCCGCGTATTTCACGGTTAAGGAGCATGGCCAGGAACAAGCCGATGGCGACAGGCACAGTAATGAAAACGAGAAGCCATCGTAGATTATTGATGAGCGAGTATTGGAAAGCAGACGGTATGGTTTTGCCTAGGCTGCCAAAGAGCGATTCGAAATTTTTTAAACCAACATAGGTTAGTTCCGGGGAAATGCCGTCCCAATTGGTCAGGCTCAGGTAAAAGGTATAGAACATAGGGCCGATAATCCATACCAGATAGATGATCAGGGGACCAATAAGAAACATATAGGGCGTCCAATTGATTTTACGCCGAGGTTTGCTTCGAGCAGGGGAAGTGGTAGCCGTCATGCCTTGTTACCTCTCATATGGTGTGAAACGTGGTTTTTAATAGTCCACGTTTCACACATGCAAGTTAAAACTGGTTACAAATTACTCAGATTCGACAAAGATCTCCTGGCGAGCAGCTTCTAGATCAGCCAGAATATCATCGATAGCGTCCGGATTGTCCCAGTAGGCCATGAAACCATTCATGCCGACATCAGCCATTTCTGGCGTAGTATCCCGATCATAAAACTGCATAACAAGGTCGGCCGTTTCGATCAACTCGATTCCTTTCTGAGTCATTGGCGGGTAGAGGCTGCGATCCACATCGCCATGAACAACAATGCGTCCCAGGTCTTCTACCATTGAGGTTTGTGCTTCGGCGCTTCCTAACCAGGCCAGGAATTGCTTGGCACCTTCCGGGTTCTGCGCGGCATTGGCGATAAAATAACCGTCAGTGGGCGCATCTTCGCCAATCGGTACTGAGGGATCGATGATGGGGAACTGGAAGAAATCGACATCATCCCTAATCTCCTCTGGCACCTCATCGAGGATGAACTGGCCCATCAAATACATGGCCGCTTCACCCTGGGTGAATGGAACTACTGCTTCTTGCCAGCTATAGGCAGCCGCATCTTCGATGAAGCAATTGTGCTCAAATAGCTGATTCCAAACCTCAAAGACTTCCTTTACACGTGGATCGTCATAGCTTTCCTTGCCTAACATTAGATCGCGGTGAAATTCAGGGCCATTGACGCGCATGTTCAGATAATCGAACCAGGCCGCGGCCGTCCAGCGGAACTTGGTGCCAATCGTGATCGGAATAACGCCATTTTCGTTCAGCGTATCACAGGCGGCCAGGAGTTCATCAAAGGTTTCGGGGGGAGCAATACCAAACTCGTCAAAAACAGATTGGCGATAAAACATTGCCCACCAGTACCAGCTGGAGGGTAAGAAGTAGGCGTTGCCGTCTACTTCGGACATGGCGCGGAAGCCTTTGGGATACGCTTCATTCCAGCCTTCTTCTTCCCAAACCTCGCTGATATCCATGATCAATCCCTTGTCAATGAAGAAGCGAGCGCGGTTGCCAGCAAACCAGGTCATGACATCGGGTGCCGGATCAGCAACCAAATAAGCACGAATGGCCTGTTTGAAGTCTTCGTGATTGATGGTCGAATGCTGGATGGGGCTATTCGGATTAGCTTCGTTAAACATAGCGACGAGTTTTTCATCGTTGGCACGTGGATCGGGATCGCTATGCATCGAGTTATAAATGATCGGTTGTGCTTGGACAATTTCAGTCTCGACAACCGTCTCCGTAACCGTTTCCGTGACCGTTTCTACCTCAGTCACGACACGAGTCACTTCAACTTCCTCGCCTTCCTCAACAATGGTCTCGGTCACAACGCGGGTGACCTCGACTTCAACGACCTCTGGCTCAGCGGGAGCACAAGCTACCAGCAGCGCAGAAAAAACAAACAACATGATCACAATAGTCAAAATCTTTGATTTGTTCATCTTCGTCTCCTCGTACGTGAATCGTACGTGATACAACTTAACAGTAAAACGTAGGTACAATAGGGAACGACAGTGCTATTTTGGTATGCGTCAAACTCACTATCGTCTGGGCGTGCAGAAGGCTTTCTGTGCACCCAACTTCATTGACAGATTTGCTAGCTTTCGATCTTCCTTTATCACCTCCTCACCAACCAGATGCCAGGCACTTCAATCTTAACACTTTGCGCAAATGGTTTAGTAAAAGTGCCTGGCATCTCAATATCAGTCTTTAGCCTTACAGACGGCCGTTGAACGGCGCACAACCAGATCCACCGGCATACGCACTTGGCGGCGCGGCGCATCCGGCTGCTTTATGCTTTGAATGAGTAAGCAGGCCGCTTCACGGCCGATTAAATGAAAATCCTGGCGAAATGTGGTTAAAGGCGGCTCAAAAAAAGCGGCCAGCGGAATATCGTCTACACCGATGACGGACAGGTCGGCTGGGACTTCTAGACTCAAATCCCTGGCCGCACGCAAGACGCCGGCAGCCATCAAGTCATTTTGAGCGAAGATGGCGCTGGGCATCTGGCCGGCCTGGGCCAATTGCATCAAGGCATCATAGCCAGATTGCGCCAGCCAGTTTCCTTCAATGATCAATTCGGGGGCCGGTTGGATTTGTGCTTCGCGCAGCGCCTGTTCGTAACCCTGGCAGCGATCCTGTCCCGCATCTTCGGCCAGGGGGCCGGTGACCATGCCAATTTGGCGATGGCCCAGATTCAGAAGATGCTTTGTCGCTTCGTAAGCCGCGCTGACATCATCCAA
>JAACFF010000157.1 GCA_009937635.1 Chloroflexota bacterium | reverse complement strand
AGTCGGTGCAATTTGATGCGAGCATCCTCAGTTCTAAATTGCCAACTAACAGAAGAGCCTTGGACATTGCGCCGAGTTTCCCAGGCAGCCACCTTTTCAATCAAAGTGGCTTGATCCGGTATCCGTGCTTTGAGACATTGTCGATGAAGAACGCTTAACTCAATTTCAGCCATGTTCAGCCAACTGCCGTGTTTAGGTGTGTAATGGATTTCTAGTTTTTCAATGATCCGCCGTGCTTCCGCAGGCGGAAAAGCTTCATAAAGCGAAGCCAACTTATGCGTATTCAAATTGTCCATCACCAAAACAACTTTCTCGGCCTCAGGGAAATGAATATCAACCAAGTCACGCATGCAGTGGGCAAAGTCGATCATGGTGCGTTGATCGGTCACTTTCAAGTGCCGCCACCCTTCCAAAGGCGCGAAAAAGATGAACAAGTTACTGGTCCCATTGCGCTCATACTCATAATCATATTTGGTTACATCGCCGACCCTCGTTGGCAACGACCGACGAGTCTCTTTCGTCTGCTGTTTGCTGCCTTCGTCAAAACAAACAAGCGGTCGGCTTGGGTCCTGCTCTCGATGGTAAACTTCCAGCACATCTTCCATGGCACAAACAAAGTCAGCACTGGCTTCTTCAGGAATGCACCATTGCTCTTTCAGCCAAGGCTTAAGTTCATTTTTTTGAGCGTCGTGCGCACTGTCTCACGGGAGACGGTTTCCACAACTTCCAATTCAATGAGCTTGTCAGCCAACATTTGCAGGGTCCAGCTTTCACGGCCATCTGGTGCTTCTGTACAAGCCAATTGGACCAACCGCGCTTCGGCATCGCCATCTAAAACTTTAGACCGCTTCTTTTTGGGGCGAGTGTGGTTGAGAGCAGCTTCAAGCCCCTCTTGGACACACTTTTCCCGCGTTCTTTCCACGGTTCGGGCGTGGGCACTGAGTGCTTTGGCGATATCGGCATCTTTCCAGGCACCCTCAGGCTGGTTTTCATCAGCCAGGAGCAGCATATGGGCTCGTCGCAGGCGACGGGCGTTCCCTTTGCCTTTGCTAACCAAGGCCGTCAACTCGGCCCGTTCTTCATCTGTTAAGGTAACTTTGTATATTTTTGCTGGCATCTCTTCCTTCTTTGTTTTTGGTAGAAGGATGCCACTTTTTATTTTATCCGGCAAACTCTGTATGTTGGACTACTAGGCCGGTTTACCTGCTGCGGCTTTGTTCCAGTCGTTTTAGTTCCTCATCAATGACATAAGTGTCAAATTGTTCTCCTCCAGATAGGGCTGGTGTATAAGTGAGCCAACTCTGAACCAAAGTGTAGTCACCCCGGACGTAGAGAGGGATAACAGGCATGATTCCCGATTCCCCAAAAAAAAGATTTTCTACCTGTCGATATAGTGCCTGACGTTCCTCTATTTGCGGAGTCAGGCTAGCCTGTCGCAGCAAGCGATCTGCTTCTGAGCAGGCGCGATTTTGACGGTTTTCGCCTTCAGAACAATGTAGTAAATCGCTCAAGGTGTTATGGGCATCGGGATAGCTCGAAGGCCAGGCAAGTTCCCACATGTCGGGCCGGTTCTCGCCCGCAGCAGCGGACGTGTTGGCCAGAAGGGTTCCGAAGTCACTTTGCTCGATGTTTATCAGATCCTCATCACAATCCAATTCATTTATCCACATGCTACGGATGAGTTCTGCTTGTAATAGCGACAAATCTGCCGTGCTAACCTGAAACGTGATGGGCGGAATCAATTTGCAACTGCGGAAACCACTCTGATCCATTTGGTGGCGAGCATAATCTGGGCTATAGCCTACGCCTACCTCGTCGATTGGCGGAGAACCGAATGTGCCGGGCGAGGTCAAGTGTCTAAGTGCTTGTGCCCGATCGTCGAACATATCGGATGTAAGTTGCTCACGGTCAATTGCTGAGCCAAACGCTTGTCGGATTACCGGATCGTTGAATACAGGACTGTCGAAATTAAATCCCAGGTAGAATACGGTTTGATTGGTTGCTAGCTGTGCCTTTGATGGCGTCTGGCTAAGGAATTCGTCCCTCACCTCGACCGGCAATACGCTCATATCGATAATCTTGGCGCGCCAAGCGTCGTATATATCCAATTCGCCCTGCTGAAACGCTATATTTACAGTATCAATGTTTCCTTTTGTGCTCAGTGGCCAGAGAGGGTTGCTGTATAGCACGAGCTCGGAATCGGAGGCAGCGTTTAGCGAGGGGATAAATGGACCACTGGACATAATATTGGCCGGAGTCTGCCAGCCACCGCCTAAATCACCGTTTTGGAGTCTCCATTGGTCTCCGTGCTCGTCTATAAGTTCGCTAGGAACCGGGCGCATTTGAGGGAGCGCGGTCATGGTTAAGAAGTAGCTAGCCGGCCGAGTCAAAGAGATTTGCAGGGTTGTGGCGTCAGTAGCTGTTGCACCGATTGTTTCCAGATCTTGTTGTGCTGGATCTGCGAGACCATACACTTGCTCACAGCCCTCAATAATGAAGAAGATAAACGCATCGGGCGTTGCGGTTTTGCGCGTGCAGATGCGCCTTATAGCGCGAACCACATCGAAAGCATCTACAGCGCGAACGGGCTCGACAGACCATTGTTCACTTCCGCCAGTTGGCGGATCCGATGGCATTATCCAGTGAATATCATCACGCAACTGAAATGTCCAATGCATGCCATCGGTACTAATTGACCAGCTTTCTGCCAGCTCGGGCTCTACTTGCTGATTCTCATGATTGAAGTTGGTCAAACCCACAAAGAGATTTTCTACTAGATCGTAGCTGACTTTCTCCCGTGCTTGTTGAGGATCTAATTGTGGCAAAACGCCTTGAAATGCCAGATCTAGTGTGATTGGCATAGGCACTTTGGCCGGTGGTTCAGGGGTATTGGTAGGTGTAGGCAAAAGCTCTACAAGACGTGTAATTATGATTTGTTCTTCGCCGAGACGTACGACTTCGGTCACAACGATCAATTCAGGTTCAGTTGGACGACATGCCGAAAGCAAGCAGCAAAATGACAAAGCCAAAAGCAGCGAGCAAAAGAAGAGTCTATCTCGACGATCGACTAACATTGTTAATCATGCTAACTTAACAATTCTAAGGCGACAAGTATTCTTCAGGCAATGCATATTCCAGCGGCCTCCAATTCGAATGAGGATTTGCTAGGTTACCATACGGAGTGTAAACTAAGCCCTAAGATGTATGAACGCGTCCTGATAATAGACGACTCAACAGAAATACGAGATTTTTTGGCAGAGTATATCCTGGAACCCAGAGGTTATCGCGTGCTTGCAGCAGCAAATGGCTTGATGGGTCTCGAAATGGCTATCGCCGAACGGCCAGATCTAATGATCACAGATCAGCAAATGCCGCAAATGACAGGATTACAAGTGTTGCAAAAGCTACGAGAGCGAAAAATTGATATTCCGGCGATATTGATGACAGGACAGGGATCGGAAGAAACGGCCGTAGCAGCATTTCGACTGGGCATACGTGACTATATCATAAAACCAATTGATGCAGAAGAACTTACCAATTCGATCGAAAACGCGTTGCGAGAAAACCGTCTTCAGAAAGAGCGCGACCAGCTAGTTGACCAACTGATGGGTAGCAATTCGCAGCTTCAGCGGAGAGCGCAAGAGCTGAATGTGCTTTACTCAGTTGGCAAGTCTGTGTCATCTTCACTTGATCTTGAAGAAGTATTACACCGGGTCGTAGAGGCGGCCGTATATGTTGTAGGAGCTGAAGAAGGATCGCTGATGCTCCTGGATGAGGAGCGAGGAGAGCTATATATCAGGGCTTCAAAAAACCTTGACTCAAAGGCACAAACAATGCGTAAGCGTGTCACCGACAGTCTGGCGGGTACGGTGCTGCAAACACAACAAGCGGTCGCCATTGGGAATGACTCTCCCACGGAGCGAACCCATACGGCGCTGCTCGTCAAATCTCTGATATACGTCCCACTCATCCTGCAAGACAAAGCAATTGGTGTATTAGGAGTGATGAATTATCTTCACGATAGCTCGTTCGACAGCAATGATACGAGAGCCCTGTCCGCACTGGGAGGGTACGCAACCATCGCCATTAATAACGCCAACAATTACAAGGAAATCGAGCGCGAGCGTAATACCTTGAGCGCAGTTGTAAAACAAACCTATGACCCGGTCATTGTAGTGGATTCCGAAAATCGCCTCTTACTATTGAATAACGCGGCTCAGAATGCCTTTGCGATATCACCAGAAACCGCAATTGGTCATCCAATAACCTCGATGATTGAGAACGAAAATCTTCTGTATTTAATACGTGGCAATCAAGATGACGATCGGGAGCACAATACGAAAGTAATCAATCACAACGGCCATGCATTTCAAGCGCGACTTACACGTATTGAAGGCGGAAGTTGCTTCATATTGCTGCGTCGAGTGGAAAAGTAATGGACCAAGTTCCTAAGAAGCCATACCAAGCCAAAAGTGGTTGGGTAAAACAGTTCTCGCGGCTTCAATCTTCACGGGACCTGCCTTTTCTTCGTATTTGATGGCTCCGTTGTTGACCAGACAAAGGTCAGGCATTCGTCCATATTTTTCCTCATAATATTCTGCAGCTAGTTTTACTTTTTCGTTCAGCGATCGGCTGCGATCGGTGTCTAGCCATAACATTCCAACTCTCATCAAATATCCTCCAACCGAAAACACTAAAAGGGCTTATTCAATTCACCGAAACCAAACCATCTACGAATGAAAACTGCTTCGTCGTAGGATTGGTTTCTTTCACTTTCTTGTCCAGTTCTAGCCGGCTGCTAATGGGACGCGCCAACAGCACTGCCCTTTGAGAATAGAGCCGGGTTAGGCTCATATATAGATCGTAGTCATCAATGTAGGCACTTTGAAATCTTATCATTCCGTGCCTGCCTGGTCCCAGAAAGTCGCCTTCCCCAAGAAGGCTATTTAGGGGAATATTAGCAATTCCATCACCTGAAATATCGGAGCTAGTACCATCCGATTGGCCAATGTAGTGGGCTTGTAAATTCGCAAATAGGTTTGGGCCAATTGCTGCCGCTTGCGGACGGCGCGTACTCACTACTAGATGGATGCCGGCCTCTGGGCCCTGTTGAGCAAGCCGCAGAATAGATTCTGCAACTATTCGACCACCACGCTCCAGAAGGGTTGCAGCTTGATCGATCAGAATCACAATATGAGGTACGTGGAAATCGTGCTCACTACGATAATCTAATTCACGAACTAAGAATAATAGCAGATCGGTAATCTCCGTCTGTCGCATTGCGACTCCTGCAAGCATATGAGGTAAATAGGATAAAGGCTGCCAAGCGTTCTTCTGAGCTTCATGACGACGATGATCTCCTGACACGGGAATTATTGCGACAAGTTGCACATTTGCTTGCCTGTTGGTCAAGGCCAAAGAAGTAGCAATCGACCTCAGCAGGAATGTCTTGCCTGCCGCCGGCTCACCTGAAACGAGTATGTTTGGACTAAGTTCAGAAGTAAAAGAGTGAAACATGGGCGTGCCATCTTCCGCCAGACCCAATACAGCCGTTACCGGCGGTATGACCGGCAAACGTGCGAGCAGCTCTAGCATTGGAACGGCAGGGACAAACGGCCGTAAGACTTGTAATTGGATATTACCTTCTTCATTAAAAAGCCTGATACTGCTCACATGAAGCGCTGACTTCAAGTCATTTCTTAATTCCTTCAGTCGTTTAAATCCATCGGTAACATGTGATCTCAATTCAAAAAGAAGTGATCTTTGCTCAACCCTACCGCCGATAATCGTAGCAGGCTGATCATGACGACCAAGAACGCGTTGAAGTTGGCTTGCCTGCAATTGTAATTGAAAATGCAGCCTATCGGCCCCTAGATCTTCTGAATCGTCGGCTGACATAAATGTTAATCTCCGCAGATTAGAACAATTGTGCTAATCAAGGTTCAAAAAAAGAGACGATCGTCAATAAACCGCCTCTAATGCGCAAATTTTCTAAGATGCCTGGCTAATGGTTAGAACCAGTTTCCCCTGAATCTTGACATCTTCAGGGTCCACTAAAATTGGCTCCATCGATGGATTTCTTGGTTGAAGTCGAATGACGCCCAGTTCGCGTTCACTGTAAAAACGTTTCAATGTCGTACCCTCTCCTTCAACCCAGGCTGCGATAATATCGCCATCTTGGGCAATCTCCTGCTGCTGCAAGATGACTATATCGCCATCAGTAATCATATCGTCAATCATCGAATAACCATCAACCCGGAGTGCAAATAGCTTGTCTCTTCGGGAGGGCAACATACTGCTGCTTAATTCAACCGTATCGTCCTCATCATAGGTAGAGAAGGTATCATTGGTGATGTCTATTGGTTCACCTGCAACAATATTGCCTAATATTGGCACGCGAACGAGATTTTGGATCTGCGCTGCAAAGGCTGAGGTAGCTTTGTCCGAAGTAGCGGCAGCCCGACCTAGAAACTCATAAGCCAAGTCGGTAAGGCGCAAGCCGCGCGATACAGTGCGATCACGTTCCAAGAGTCCCTTGTCCTTCAATCTATTGAGATTATAATTGACGACGGAAGTCGAACTAATCTTGAGAGCCCCACCAATCTCACGGATCGTGGGCGGACGGCTTTCGTCTTCGATGCTGTCATAGATGTAATGTAACATCCCCTCTTGCCGTGTAGATAGTTTAAGTTCGTCACTCATTTTTACCAACTCCTTGAGCGTAAGTGCTTGGCGATTACTCTCGGTGAACTGCTCAGTTACGGAAAATCCGCTCATTTGTTCTGATTATACACGAACAAGTGTTCGCCGTCAAGCCTGTTTTTTCTGCAAGGGTGCGGTTCAATTCATATGTGATATCTGGATCAAGCTGCATCGTAGCGGTGTCAATGCGTTTAATATTACAGATTGGCCTACTCCGTCGACTACTGACTCGTACACTTTGAATAGTTGGCCTGTGTGCAATTCGGTGATTGTAGGGGTATCATTCGCAATTTGATAGGCGGAGTATCCGTTGGTGGTATTCAACACAAAAAGATGGATTGGTTGTCAGTTAGCAAGAGACATTTAGAGTTGAGGTGATATCGTGTTCAGAACATTAATCGAAAGCGCAACCGTGGTAAATCATTTGGATAAGGGCAATTGGATTCTTGTGGACTGCCGCTTCAGCCTGGCTGAACCTGATTCAGGTCGACAGGCATACGAAAGGTCGCATATTTCCGGCGCTGTCTATGCCCACCTAGATGAGGATCTCAGCGGACCGCCGGTGTCAGATCATGGGCGACACCCTTTACCGACACCTGCTGCTTTGGTTTCGCTTTTCGGCCGTTTGGGCATTGGTAATGATAGTCAAGTCGTTGTTTATGATGATTCAAATGGGGCTATTGCATCGCGCTTGTGGTGGATGCTGCGCTATATGGGTCATGATTCGGTCGCAGTTCTGAACGGAGGCTGGCAGGCGTGGCAGCTATCTAATTACCCATCACATAGTTGGGTTGAACATAATGAACCAGTCATATTTAAGGGTAAGCCGCGTGAATCGTGGTTGGTTAGATTGTCAGAGGTGCAAGATGTGCCCTTGTTAATTGATTCTCGTGCTCCTGAGCGTTATCGGGGTGAAGTGGAGCCTATCGATCCGATAGCTGGACATATTCCTGGCGCAGTTAATTTCTTTTACCAACGTAACTGGGATGAAAACGGCCGTTACCTGGATGTTGACAAACTGAGGGAGCAGTTTGAACAGTTACTTGGAGATTTGCCCGTGGAACTAGCTGCCTTCTATTGCGGGTCCGGCGTGACTACTTGCGCCAATCTTCTGGCGCTGGCGCATGCAGGGATGGGCGACGCACGTATTTATGTTGGATCGTGGAGCGAATGGTGTCGGGATCCGACTCGTCCGCTGACCACAGGGGCGTAGGCATACTACGTTAATAATGGGTTGAAACTTGTCAGAATTTTGTTGAACTAGTACTGAATACGCCGTTTGTCAAGCGTAAAGTCCATGTTATAATTCAAAGTGGTTGCTGGCTGGATCTTCCATTGCAACCTATTTCTATGTATGCCGACGTAGCTCAGCTGGTAGAGCACAGTACTCGTAATACTGGGGTCATGGGTTCAAATCCCATCGTCGGCTTTGTGATTGGGTCTTGGTTGGCTACCGGGACTTTTTTTTTGCCTACGCTCTATCTGGGCATGTGGTATCTCAGGCAATGGCGAGAAGTGAGTTAGAATGCAGGTGAAGAAACCCGTGGTATTTGCAGTCGCAGGTGGGACTGCATCTGGCAAAACGACAGTTGCACGCGCCGTGTTGAATGCTGTAGGGGCATCTCAGATCGCTTATTTGCCTCATGATGCTTACTATAAGGACCGGGAAGATCTCACTTTTGAGGAGCGGGCGCTGCTCAATTACGACCATCCTGACTCGTTGGAAACCAAGTTGTTGATCAAACACATCAAGCGGTTGCTCAATTGGGAAGCTGTTCAAGTGCCGGTGTATGATTTCACGGAGCATAGACGTACCGCAGAGACGGTTGTCGTGGAGCCCAGCCCTATCATACTGGTGGATGGGATATTAATCTTTACGCGACGCAAACTGCGCGACCTGATGGACATCAAGGTTTTTGTGGACACGGATTCAGATGTTCGATTCATTCGCCGGCTTAGGCGAGATATGGAGGAACGCGGCCGTTCTCTTAGCTCCGTCGTGACACAATATTTGGAAACGGTACGGCCGATGCATATCAAGTTTGTCGAGCCCAGCAAACGTTTTGCCGATGTCATCATACCGGGAGGCGGGCTAAATAAAGTGGCGATGGACATGGTTGTGTCCCAACTTCATGTCATGCTTCAGGCGCAATAGGTTTAACCTGCACAAGATATTTACATGGCTGCCAATACCATTTAACGTGCTTTCTGGTCATGCTGCATGACTTTGAATATTGTCGTCTATGAAAGTTCCGGCTGAGAATCTGCAAATATCGTTTTTACCTGCTTTATGAACGATATTGGACCTGATATACTCTTTCGTGTGAACCGGCCAAAAGTGCGCATTCAACCATCCTCTGGATGGACATCGCTCAAGCTCAACGAAGCGTGGGAATTCCGCGAGCTGATGCTCTTTCTGATCTGGCGCGACATCAAAGTACGCTACAAGCAGACGGTCCTGGGAGCGGCCTGGGCAATTCTACAGCCCTTTCTGACCATGGTTGTGTTTAGTCTTTTTTTTGGCCGGTTGGCCGGTATTCCGTCAGAAGGGGTGCCCTATCCAATTTTTTCTTTCGCGGCGCTGGTGCCATGGGCATTCTTTGCAAATGGCAGTAACCAGGCCGCAAATAGTATGGTGGGATCGGCCAATTTGATCAAAAAAGTTTACTTTCCGCGATTGATTGTTCCGGTTGCGGCGGTGATGGCCGGGTTGGTTGATTTCGCCCTGGCATTTGTCGTGTTGTTGGGGATGATGGCATTCTTTAGGATATTTCCAACGGTAAGGATTGTGTGGCTACCTTTATTTCTTCTGCTGGCCATAGTGACGACGCTGGGTGTGGGTCTGTGGCTGTCAGCTATGAATGTTCAGTTTCGTGATGTTCGTTACGCGGTACCGTTTCTCATACAGCTCTGGCTTTTCATAACACCGGTGGCATATCCGAGCAGCCTGCTCAGTGAACCGTGGCGTACGCTTTATGGCTTGAATCCGATGGCTGGGGTAGTCGAGGGATTTCGTTGGGCTTTGCTAGGAACTGAAGCCGGTTCTATCTCGATGGTTATGCTCTCTACTGTTGTAAGCATCTGCTTGCTGGTGAGCGGCACTTTTTACTTCAAACGAATGGAAAGAACGTTTGCTGACGTGGTTTAATGATGCGTGATATTGCAGTTCAAGTAGAAGGTCTGGGTAAGCAGTATCATATTGGGCGCCAACAGGCCGGCTATGAAACTATTCGTGAATCTCTCACACGTACTGTGCTATCGCCATTTCGCAAGACCGGACGGATCTTGCGGGGACAGGCTACTGCGGCGTCTGGATTGGATGAGACGATCTGGGCTTTGCGTGATGTCTCGTTTGACGTGCAGCATGGAGAGGTGTTAGGCATCATTGGACAGAACGGAGCGGGCAAGAGTACGCTTCTGAAGATTCTGTCACGGATCACAGAGCCGACCGTGGGATATGCGGATGTATACGGCCGTGTCGGTTCTTTACTAGAGGTCGGTACAGGTTTTCACCATGAACTGACGGGGCGTGAAAATATCTATCTCAATGGCGCAATTCTGGGAATGAATCGTGCGGAAATCGCCCGCAAATTTGACGAAATAGTCGCTTTTGCCGAAGTTGAGAAATTTATTGACACGCCGGTCAAACATTATTCTAGCGGTATGTACTTGCGTCTGGCTTTCGCCGTTGCAGCCCACCTGGAACCGGAGATATTAGTGGTTGATGAGGTGTTAGCGGTTGGTGATGCTGCTTTCCAAAAGAAGTGCTTGGGTAAGATGGGAGATGTGGCCAGGGAAGGGCGTACGGTGCTATTTGTCAGTCATAATATGGTTGCAGTTCGTAACTTGTGTGGGCGTACGATCTGGTTGCAGGATGGACGAATTTATCAAACGGGAGAGACAACGGCCGTTACTGAGAGATACCTGCGGAACAGCCTTCGGTCTGAAATACGAGAGGATATCCAATCTTTGATCGCTAAGCTACCGGCTGATCCAGCATTTCGATTGATAGCCGTGGAAATTCAACAAGACGGTCAAATCGGAGATGTCGTAGTGAACGGACGACCAGTCGAAGTCAAAATTCGCTATCAGGTTCTCAAGCGAACAACGGGTTTACGCGTATACTTCGATTTGCTCGATGAGCAGGATACCCTTCTAGTACGAAGCTTTCACGATGAAGATGCTCCGGCAATTCCGACTGTTGATGCAGGAGAGTATATTTCTTCAGCCACTATCCCCGCCAATCTTTTGGCTCCGCGAAGATATGAAGTGCGTATTCGAGCTGGAATCTTTAATGTACGTTCATGTACAGGTGATGGCCTCGGAATACCGATTACAGTGGAGGCTAGCAGCAAGGTCAACCGTGGCTATCCTCACGATACAATACGCTCTAAATTGCAGCCAATTATCCCCTGGCAAACAAGGCAAACCTCTCGACCATGAAAATCTTAGAGGGCTGTCTATAAATGCCTTTCAAGTCTTCGAGTGAGATCTTTTCACACTATTTGGGGCGCATACGCAAGAAAATGCGAATAGATTCTCTTCCCAAGAGTGGTTGGGTTGAGGTGAAACGAATGGGATTTCATTGGCGATTGGATATGGATACGGATATCGGCCGTGCGATAGCTGTTCAAGGCATAATTGAACCACAAACAACACGACTTGTGAAAGATCTGGTCAGGCCTGGCATGCAAGTGTTGGATGTAGGAGCTAATATCGGTTACTTTACCTTAATAATGGCGCAGGCAGCAGGCCTAAGCGGTCGCGTGTGGGCATTTGAACCGACTAAGAAATATCGTGAGCAACTCATGTGGCACGTAGAGAATAATAATCTCAAAGACATAGTCACTTTGATACCATATGGATTATCAGACAAAACAATGACAACTGAAATATCAATAGGCAATTCTTCGGCAACCTTACATTGGACGGCAGAAAGCGTCCCGTTAAGGCAAGAAATAATCCAATTACACCCTCTTGACGAAGTTGCAGCAGAATTGGGAATACATCAAATTGACTTCGTTAAGCTCGATATCGATGGGCACGAACCAAGATTTATTCGTGGTGCTTCGAATTCACTTAAGCGGTTCCAGCCACCAATAGTTTTGGAGTTTTCACAATTAAATTTACATTTCGCGGGAAGTGACGTGAGTCTACAAGCTCGATTGTTACAAGAACTGGGCTATGCAATCTGTGATGAAAGAACTCGAAAACCTTACGTCTCAGATACTCAGTTTTTGATAGATTGTGGAAACTTCAGATACAGTTGTAATGCTTTGGCAATAAGCGAAACCGTAGACCGAAAATCAAACACATGAATGAAATACTCAGATCCAAAGTGCGCCGCTTTTTGGGATTGGATGAATTTCACCATCTACGGACAAGTGTGATTACCCTGAATGATGTAGGGGAGTTGAAAAAAGTTTTTCGCTGGCAGAAAGATCCGATCATTGATGATCCCTATCTCTTGGAATTTCAGTATGTGGAGGATGTAAATCAGCGACGGCTAAGAGACTTAGAGAGCGTGACGACGGTCGTGCGCAATATAAATCCTACTATTTGTGTTGATATTGGTACCGGTAGCGGAAGTATGTCCGCTATGATGGCTGTCAACGCGCCACAGGCCCAGATTCATACGATTAATATTCCTCCTGAGGAGTTTAGCGAAGGCGGACATTTGACCACTATGAAACTGGAACGTAACCAGATTGGTGCATACTATCGCAGAAGGGGAATAAAAAATATTTCTCAAAT
>JAACFF010000156.1 GCA_009937635.1 Chloroflexota bacterium | reverse complement strand
CCAAAAATCGCTATCTATACTTAGCCAAAGCCAATCTCAGCCCCTTTCCTCATAGATAAAACGGCGAACTCTGGCAGAAACAACCGCCGGGTCAACTTTCACCCTGGCTTCCCCCGTCTCGATGGCTTTTTCAACGACTGCGGCGGCAACGGCCGGCGCAACCGAAAAATCTGTGCCCTTGGGAATGATCCAATCAGACCTGAGCGCCTTGTCATCTACCAGGTTGGCGATTGCCCGGGCAGCCGCGATTTTCATTTCATCTGTGATGTTACGAACGCGGGCATCCAGCGCGCCGCGGAAGATACCTGGAAATGCCAACGAATTATTCACCTGGTTGGGCAGATCGCTGCGGCCAGTGGCCACAATACTGGCCCCACCCGCGAACGCTTCATCCGGCATGATTTCCGGGGTAGGATTCGCTAGCGCAAAAATAATGGGATCTTGCGCCATTGTCTTGACCATCTTGGTCGTCAAAACGCCGGGTGCAGAAAGTCCCAGGAAAACGTCACGCCCCTGGATAACTTTGGCTAAACTTCCTTTCACCTTGTCTTGATTGGTAGCCGCGGCCATTTCTTCCTTGATCCAATTTAAGTTTTTGCGACCCTTATAGATGGCTCCTCGCCTGTCGAGTAAAACGACATCCTCTACACCCATCGCCATTAGCAATTTTGTCACGGCCACGGCCGAAGCCCCGGCCCCATTGACGCAAATGCGCAGCTCGCTTGGATGTTTACCTGTCAAGCGGCACGCGTTCATGATACCTGCCAAGACAACAACGGCCGTTCCATGTTGATCATCATGAAAAATGGGAATATCCGTCTCTTCGCGCAGCTTTTTCTCAATATAAAAGCAACGCGGCGCGCTGATATCTTCCAGATTGATGCCACCGAACGTTGGCTCCAGCCTTTTCACGATTTCGACGATTTCATCTGGATCCTGCGTATTTAAACAGATGGGAAAGGCTTCAACACCGGCAAACGTGTGAAAGAGAATAGCCTTGCCTTCCATCACAGGGAGTGCGGCCCGACCGCCGATGTTGCCTAAGCCCAACACCGCACTGCCGTCACTGACAACGCCTACCAGGTTGCCGCGTGATGTAAGCTCAAATACTTGCGCCGGATCATCATAGATGAGTTTGGATGGCTCCATGGCCTCCGGAACCAGGTAAAACACCTTGAGCACATATTCGTCCTTGATCGGCAGTTTGCTTTGGATTTCCAACAATCCCTGAAAGCGATCATGCAATTCCAACGATTCCTCGGCAACCGTCATGGAACGCTCGCTCTTGGGCGGAACGGGAAACTGGCCTTCATAGACAAAACGCCGCGTGCGTTCGGCAATCTCCGCCGGGCTCACGTGAATCTGCTTGGCACAGTTTCTATCAATAGTGGCTTGAGCGACCGCCGCAGCCACGGCAGGAGCAACGCGATAATCGATAACTTTAGGATAAATATAATCCGCGTGTCGTTCATCCTCCTTGACGATATTGGCGATTGCTTCGGCCGCGGCAATTTGTGCCCTGGGGTGGAAAGAGCGGGCCCGTACATCGAGCAAGCCCCGAAAGACGCCGGGAACAACGACCGTAATATCCATCTGATTAGGGTAAGTAGAATGTGCCGTAGCCACAACGGCCGCTCCCGCTTCCCTTGCTTCTTGGGGCGTAATTTCCAACGGCGAAGCAAACGTGAATAAAATGGGATCGCTGGCCATGCTTTTGACGTTTTCAGCAGTTAAAGCTTGGCCCCCGGCAAAACCAACATAAACATTTGCCTTTGCCAGCACTGTCGCCAGGTCACCCTGTTCCCCCTCAGGGTTGCTTAGTTGAGCAATTTCCCACTTAGCATGGTTCATCCCCAACGGCCGGTATTTATAGATAGCGCCTTGCCGGTCGCAGACAATGACCTGCTGGATCCCAAACTGGAGTAGAATGAAAGCCGTCCCTAGCCCAGCCGTCCCCGCCCCGTTAATCACGATGCGCATCTCGCGCAAATCCTTGCCTGTCAGTCGAGTCGCGTTAATAAGTCCGGCCAAAACGCCAATAGCCACACCTTCGCGGTGACTATTGACGACTGGAATGTTGAGTGCTCGTTCCAGCCTATTGGTGATAGCGATTCCATCAGGGGAAGCAATGTCTTCAAGATTAATCGCACCAAACGTAGGGCTTAAATTAAGCACAGCGTCAACGAGTGCATCAACAGTATCGGTTTTAAGAGCCAGGGGAAGCGCATCCACGCCGGCGAAATTCTTCATAATAATGGCTTTGCTTTCCAAAACAGGAAGAATCGCTTCCGGGCCAATATTACCCATGCCAAAAGCGGAAGATCCATCAGATACAATGGCGATCGTATTGCCTCGACAGGTCACATCAAAGGAGCGTTTTGGATTGCGGGCGACTTCCAAGCAAGGCTCTGCAACCCCAGGGGTATACACCAAGCTTAAAGCAGTACTGTCATGCACCTTGACTTTGCTACGAACCGCAATCAAGCCACCATAACGACGTCGATATTGGATACCTTCACTTTCAGTTTGGGTTTTATCTGACATAAATTTCTCCTGTACAAAAAGGAGAGATTACTCTAAATCACCCTTCCCTTCAAATATCCGTGTATTTCCCATGACATGTGCCGGCGTGCATTACAAATATGGATTAGCAACTACTCAGGCTCTGGCCGGCATCCAGACCGAGGTGACCGAGGCGAACGGTGAGTACACGGGCCGCAGCCGGAGAAGACTAAGTTGTTGCATGGATTATTAAATTAGCTCCTGTACCTGGGCAAAAGCATAATCCAGTTTTTCCAACGCTTCTTCGATGTGTGCTTCATTGGCAGTCAAAGGTGGGGCAATACGCAGTACGTTACCGTAAAGACCGCCTTTGCCGATGAGCAAGCCAATCTCACGCGTACTGTTTAGCATGGCGTTGGCTGCCAGGGAAGTTGGTTCCTTGCCAGTTCGATCGCTGACCAACTCCACTCCTTGCATCAGACCACGCCCGCGTACGTCGCCAATGACCGGATATTTATCCTGCAAGGTTTCGAGTCCAGTGCGCAGGATAGCGCCCATCTCTGAGGAATGGTCCGGCCCCCATTTGCTCTTCATTTCGCTAAGGGTTCCAATGGCTGCAGCGCAGGACACGGGATTGCCGCCAAAAGTGCTGATCGTAAGGCCTTTGCCGACGGCGCTGCCGGCAACTTCCTGGGTTGTGGCCACGGCCGAAAGCGGCATGCCGTTGGCGATACCTTTGGCCATGGTGACAATGTCTGGGGAGATACCGGCATGCTCATGCCCCCACCAATGCTCTCCAGTTCGCCCGAATCCCGTCTGCACTTCGTCAATAATGACCAAACCTTCATATTCTCGGGCAATCTCGACCGCCGCTTGCAGCCACTCTGGGGGCAGGGTGATGAAACCACCTACGCCTTGAATGGGCTCGGCAATAAAAGCAGCGATACGTCCAGAGGTCATCGTTTCGATCACGTCTTTGACATCCTCTACACAGGCTACACCGCAAGAAGGGTAAGTCATTTTCAGGGGACAACGATAGCAGTATGGGGTCATGGCGTGGCGAATGTAACCAATATGGACCGGGCCCATGCGCCAGGCAGATTGACCGGTTAAGGACATTGCCATTTGGGATTTTCCACTGTAGCCATGGCGCAAGGCGATAACTTCGGTATTACCTGTTTTGACCTGGGCCATGACGACGGCGGTTTCGTCGGCGTCGGTGCCGGTGGCTCCAAAGTAGAAAGTGTCCAGCCCTTCTGGTGTAATCTCAGCCATTTGTTCGGCCAGGGCGACGTGGGTTTCGTTGGGATAGAGTGTTGAAGTGTGCAGCAGTTTGTCAACCTGATCGTTGATATGTTTTTTGACGGTGGGGTTGTTGTGACCGACGCTGGTGGTGAGTATACCGGCAAAAAAATCCAGGTATTTCTTCCCTTCCACGTCCCACACATACATATCTTCCCCTCTCTCCAACGGCAGCGGGTCACTGTAGTAAAGAATATGGTTTGGCCACAAGTGCTTGCGCTGCTTTTCCAGAATCTGTTCACGCGCATTGTTTTTGTCTACTGACATTTAAATCTCTCCTACCTAGGCAATCGATAAGGCATCTTGTCCAGAATGGTACAATCCATGAATTGAAGGGCGCGATAGCCGCGCATACGCCGCTTCTTCTACATCCGCCGCCGCGGAGAGGTATTTGCCCCAGGATATCGTTCGTGGCTGGATTCACTACATCTAAATAGTCGTTAGCTGAAGATGGTCGCCATTCGCCATTGATATAGTTCATCAATTTGTTGCTCATTGTCCTTTTCACCTCTTATTTGTCCGTCTGTTATCACGGCACCCAAACCAAGTAGCGATATTATAGCGCTCCCAGGGGATTGAACCACGGTGGCAGACAAGTAGACTAGATCCTTCATTTAGCTACCAGCCACCTAAGTCCTAAATCGGTCGGTTTTTAGACGTCAGTTTAATGGAATCGAGGTAGCTGTAAATATGAATCTTGGTTAGTCTTATAGTTTTTATTTCGCCAGCCATTGGTCAGACTATTGAACTGCAAGGCTAATGTAACTATTTGACTATTTGCCCACTGCGTGCTTAAAGCCAGCCTCAAACGCCTCCAATGTTTTAGCCGCGTCTTCCTCAGTATGATCGGCACATAGGAAGTACGGTTCAAAGCACTCAGAGTCAGGCATAATACCCAAATAACGGAAATTGTAATTGACACGATAAGGAATAACCTTCTGGGCACGCTCAAAGAACGCCTGTGATCTGCTCTATCCTTGGGGAAATGAACAGGGTTCTATCGCCAACTTGGTTGAATATATGGCCAACCATGCTATTGAACATCGAGATGAAATCGCGCAGGTTATTGAAAAAGCAGGGAAAACTCTTTAGTTGTTGAGTGGAAGGAAAAGACACACACGGGATGTAACAAAATGGCAGAAGCAGAATCAACCAAACCATCATCCGATAGCTTTCCCAGCCAGGCTCAGGTAGTTGTTATTGGCGGCGGCGTAATCGGCTGTAGTGTAGCCTATCACCTGACCAAACTGGGTTGGCGAGATGTCGTGCTTTTGGAACGTAGCCAATTGACGGCCGGCACCACGTGGCACGCAGCCGGTCTGATCGTTACCGGGTTTTCTTCCGAGACGACCATTGGTATTGCCAAGTATACGCGCGATCTTTACGCCAGGCTTGGAGAGGAAACGGGTCAGGACACAGGCTTCAAGCCGGTTGGCTACATCCAAATTGCCAGCAATCCAGACCGTGTTAATGTGCTCCGTCGACGGGCTGATTACTCGCGCATGCATGGTGTGATCACGGAAGAAATCTCTGCCGCAGAGGTCAAGAAAATGTGGCCTTTGTTCGATACCAGCGACATTCTCGCCGGTTTCTACACCGCCGAGGACGGCCGTTGCAATCCTATAGACACCACCATGGCCTTGGCAAAAGGAGCCAGGATGGGCGGGGCACGTATTCTGGAGGAGAGCAAAGTCATTGGGATCAGAAAGGAACGAGGTCGAGTGATTGGTGTTGTCACCGATAAGGGAGCAATCGAAGCCGAATATGTCGTCAATTGTGGCGGCATGTGGGCACGTGAGTTGGGGAAAATGGCTGGTGTCAATGTGCCGCTTCATGCCGCCGAACATTACTATCTGATTACTGAACCGATTCAAGGGCTGGGGCGGGACTTGCCCATTGTCGAGGACCCAGATCTTTTCGCCTACTATCGCGACGAAATGGGCGGGCTTATGCTTGGTATGTTTGAGCCGGTCGCCGGTCCCTGGGGAATGAAGGGTATTCCTGAAAACTTCAGTTTTGGCGAAATAGCGCCAGATTGGGATCGTTTATTGCCTTATCTCGAAACGGCAATGGAGCGAATCCCAATAGTGAAAGAGGCCGGTGTTCATAAGTTTTTCTGTGGTCCAGAGAGCTTCACGCCTGACATGGGCACGTTGATGGGCGAAGCACCAGAGCTTAAAAACTACTTTGTGCTGGCGGGGTTCAACTCCTTGGGCATTCTGCTTGGGGCTGGCTCAGGTCAGATTTTGGCCCAATGGATCGTGGATGGGCTACCCCCGGTTGATGTCAGCGACATTAACATTAGTCGCCTGATGCCCTTTCAAAATACCCCGAAGTTCCTACACGACCGGACAGTGGAATTGCTCGGTTGGCAGTATGTCGACTGGCCAAATCTCCAGCCTGAGACAGCACGCAACGTACGTAAATCGGCCGTTTATGATCGTCTGGCCAGGGCCGGGGCTTACTATGGACAGTCTGTTGGCTGGGAGTATCCAGATTGGTTTGCGCCGGAGGGTGTGGAACCCAGGGTCGAATATTCATGGGGCCGGCAGAATTGGTTTGAGTATGCCGCGGCAGAGCACAGGGCTGCACGTGAAGGTGTCATCTTGATGGATTTGACCCACATGTCAAAATTCCTGGTCCAGGGCCGCGATGCGGAAAAGGTTCTCAACCGTATTTGTGCCAATAACATTGCCGTGCCTGCCGGCCGTATTGTTTACACCCAGTGGTTAAACGAACGCGGCACGATTGAGGCCGACATGACCGTCACACGTCTCGCCGAAGATTGTTTTCTACTTGTGGTGGTGGACCAGTCCCATACCCACGTCCATAGCTGGCTGAAAAATCACACCCCCCACGAAGCACATGTCTTTGTCACAGATGTCACTTCCGGATACAACATCCTCAATGTCCAGGGACCAAAATCACGTGAGCTAATTAGCGCTCTTACCAACGTGGATATGTCAAACGAGGCCTTCCCTTACCTTACGATGCAGGAAATTGATGTTGGATATGCACTGGTCAAAGCGCTGCGCGTAACTTATGTGGGTGAATTAGGTTGGGAACTCTACGTGCCAACCGAGTTTACACTTCATGTCTTTGATTTGCTGGTGGAAGCAGGCAAAAATGTGGGCCTTAAGCATGCCGGCTTTCAGGCCCTAGACTCGCTTAGACTGGAGAAAGGGTACCGAGACTACGGCCACGATATCGACAATACGGATACACCACTGGAGGTAGGCTTGGGATTTGCCGTAGCTTTGGACAAGAGAGGAGGCTTCATTGGCAGAGATGCGCTCGTACGGCATAAGGAAGCAGGTATCTTTAAGTATCGCCTCGCACAATTTTTACTGGATGACCCCGAGCCTTTACTATATGGTGGCGAACCAATCTACCGCAATAAGGTGTGTGTTGGATACCTTCGGACAGGAGGCTATGGCCACACGCTTGGCGCAGCAGTGGGTTTGGGCGAGGTCGAACACGAAGCGGGTGTATCCGCTGATTTCATCAAGAGCGGCAGCTATGAGATTGAGGTAGCCGGGGTGCGCTACCCGGCCAAGGTTTCGCTGCGCCCGATGTACGATCCAAAGGGACAAAGGGTTCGCTCATAAAACATTGTCGGGCACTATAGTTTCGCTGAGGACGTATCATGAACATTGAGGTATTGAACCAGATTCACCTTTTTTTATTAGATATGGATGGCACTATTTATCTGGGTGATAAGTTGCTGCCAGGCGCACGCGCATTTTTACATTTACTCGAAGCGCGAAACGTACCGTATCTCTTCTTGACCAATAATTCGTCCAAACAGGCAAACCAGTACGCGCTCAAATTACAGCGCTTGGGGCTGGATGTGGACCGCGACAAGATTTTCACCTCTGGGCAGGCGACGGCCGTTTACTTGCACAAGCTACATCCAAATGCACGCATCTATCTCGTGGGAACGCCTGCGCTGGAAGATGAGTTTCAGCAGCATGGTTTCCAACTTGTGACCAATAACCCTGACTTTGCCGTGTTGGGATTTGATACAACCTTGACCTACGAAAAGTTATGGCGCTTGTGTGATTTTGTTCGTGCCGGTCTTCCCTACATCGCCACCCATCCCGACTTCAACTGTCCCATTGAAGATGGTTACATGCCCGATATAGGGGCGATGATGGCCTTTGTAGAAGCGTCAACAGGGCGAAGACCTGATGTCGTCGTGGGCAAACCTAACAGCCCGATTATTGAGGCAGTCGTGGAGAAAACAGAAACGGCCGTTTCAGATATCTGCATGATTGGCGACCGGCTGTACACAGACATCGCATTAGGGGCAGCCGGAATCACCACCGTGCTAACCCTTAGCGGGGAAGCCAGGCGCGAGGATTTGAGCGGTGCGCCTCATCAACCGGATTTTGTTGTGCAGGATTTGGCTGAGTTAACAGCCTTGATGAACGAAAATAAGTGAGGAATATGACTAAATCTCCCTCAATAACCGAATCGTATGTGCGAGATCTTGCCACACCGCAATCATTTGACCGTGGTTCTAACTATTATCACAGCCGTCTCGTGCTTGGTTTGGTGCGACGTGGCAATTTGATTACGGCCGAAGTCGAAGGCAGCGAATATGAACCGTACCGGGTGCAAGTGACTTTGGGACACGACGACCTTGTGGTCAAAACGTCCTGCTCCTGTCCCTACGATTGGGGCGGTATTTGCAAGCATATTGTGGCCACATTGCTGTCAATAATTTATGAACCTGAAACTATTGTTGAGAAGCCAACACTTGACACATTAATGGTAGATCTGACAGAAGATCAATTACGCACGGTAATTCTGAACACGGCCGAGGAGGGTCCAGAATTCACCGAAGTGATAGAAAGAGAACTAAACTGGCTGCGAGAGCAACCAGCCACTAAGGCTGCGTCTTCGAGCACGCTTGTGCCTGTAGACATCCCAGCGGTGCGCCGCGAGATTCACAAAGATTTTCGCCAAGCAGGTAAAGGCGATCCCTTCCGCCATGGATATTATGATGAATACGCCGGCTTAGAAGTGGACCCTGATGAAATCTTGCAGCCTCATTTAGAAAAGGTTGGGGCGTTGTTGGATGGGGGAGATGTAAAAACAGCCGTGACACTCATCTCAGCCATCGTTGATGCTTACGTTGATGGCCTAGACACTCTTGACGAGTGGATTTACGAATACAACGAAGATGTGTTTGATGAAGCCGGACTTATTATTGGGGCAACGCTCGCTGAGATACTGCTGAGCCTGGATTTGCAACCCGATGAAAAAACGGGCTGGTTGACCCAAATCGCAGATTGGCACAAATCTTTGGGCGATCTAGCCATTACCAAAACGGCCGTCGAACAGGGATGGGCTTATCCCCCTTTAGTAGCAGCCATGCAAGGCAACATTACTGAAAAGGGAGCTTGGGAAGGGCATGCTCCCTATTATGCCGATGAATTGACTCAGGTGCGCCTGCGTATCTTGGCCCGCCAGGGCCGAACTCAGGAATATGTCTATCTGGCTGAGGCTGAAGGACAGGCTGGCTTGGCGGTTAACATGATTGCTCTAACAGGGGACACTGATAGAGCCGTTGCCCATGCCAAGGATTATTTCGTTAACCCGCATCAGACTCTCACTTTAGCACATATACTGGTTGAAAAAGGAGAACCAGCGGCAGCCTTGAATGTAGCCGAACATGGATTGAATTTGGACCAGGAGATGGGCAAGGTTGAACTGGCCCGCTGGACACGAGAGCGAGCCACAACTACCGGCAATCGTCCTTTAGCGCTTGAAGCAGCCCAGGTTGCCTTTGCTAACAGTTATTTGCTCGCCGATTATACGGCCGTACAACAGCTAGCCGGCGACGAGTGGCAAACGATTCAGCCCGAACTCTTGCAGAAGCTGCAACAATGTTGGTCGGTTGCTCACAAGGTTGACATCTATTTGCACGAAAACATGATCGCCAAGGCGATGCAGGTGCTCGACGAAGAAGACTTTTTCACAGATCATGATCTGCGCCGGGTGATTGAAGCTACGAGAGCAAAGCACCCCAATTGGTGCATCCAAAAATGCAAACGGAAGGGCGAAGCTATCATGGACGCGGGACAGTCTGGAGCGTATGATACGGCCGTTTCCTGGTTAGTTACCGCTCGCGATATCTATCAACAACACGGACGCCAAAGTGAGTGGGCGGCATATCTGGATAACTTACTAGATACACATCACCGCAAATACAAACTGGTCCCCATGCTGCGTAACATTCGCGATTGATCGTGGAGGCGCGTATGGAACAGACGAGGGAGGAGTATCAACTTCCGGTTTCTGTGAGAATGACGTATGGGCGTTGATCAACTCACACCATCCCAACCTCGTGCTGGTTTCAGATGGCTCTCCAGATTTGGTCTGCGACACGCCGCATATGCCCTGTGTGATCAACGCCAGTTCGCCCGACCTGAATATGCAAAAAGCTGTGCTGCGCGTGCTCACAGGTGAAGTGATCCCTACCGGTACCAGCCCGGCAAACGTGGAAGCACCCTATCTATTTAAGTACTTGGAAGGATTACGGTATGCATGCTAGACAAAAATTCCGGCTGTGTTGAACATGTCAATTAAGCTAATGATTTCCTGGTGAAACAAATGCGCCCGAATTGCCAATCAGGAAATCAAAATCTGCTCCAAGATCTGCTTGTTGAACGTGGCTGAGGTACATGCTCACGTAGCCTCGCTCCATATGTGGATTTTGCCGTCGCCAGGCTTTGCGCCTCTGGGCCAACTCGGCATCTGACAAATCTAGATGCAGGCGTCGATTAGGAACGTCCAGTTCGATAAAGTCACCACTCTTTACCAAGGCTAGATTTCCCCCTACGGCCGCCTCGGGTGCGACGTGAAGAACAACGGTACCAAACGCAGTACCACTCATTCGACCATCCGAAATGCGAATCATGTCACGCACCCCCGATTCAAGCAATCGCTTGGGCAATTCAAAATTACCCACTTCGGGCATTCCTGGATATCCTTTGGGACCAACGTTCTTGAGCACAAGAATGCATGATTCGTCAACCTCCAAATCAGGATCATCTATGCGAGCATGTAGATCCTCAATGTCATTGAAGACCACCGCTCGACCACGATGTTGCAACAAGTCGGCCGTCGCTGCTGATGGCTTAATAATTGCCCCATTTTCACAAAGATTGCCGTACAATACCGCCAGACCAACCCTCTCTTGAAATGGCTCCTTTACAGTCCCAATTGTGTTTCGATCATAACAAGGAGCCCCCTCAGTATTCTCTCCCATACTTTTTCCTGTCACTGTGAGCGCGCTAAGATCTAGCTCATCCTTCAACTCCTGAACCACTGTGGGCAAGCCTCCGGCGTAGTAAAAATCTTCCATCAACTTGTCTCCCGAGGGCATCAAATTGACCAGCAGCGGCATTTCACTGCCCAGAACATCAAAATCATCAATTGTCAACTCCACGCCGATGCGCCCCGCTATCGCCAGGAGGTGCAAGACGAAGTTTGTTGAACCACCAACGGCCGCATTGATCTTAATCGCATTCTCAAAAGCTTCACGGGTCAATATAGCAGAGGGCTGCAAATCCTCGCGCACCATTTCTACAATACGATTTCCAGATAGATGAGCTAGGCGACGCCGGCGTGAATCGGGCGCGGGTATTGCTGCCGCGCCTGGCAGGGTCATTCCAAGCGCTTCGACCATACAAGCCATAGTCGAAGCAGTACCCATCGTCATACAATGGCCGTCACTGCGCGACATGCACGATTCTGCTTCTTGAAAATCGCTCTTACTGATGATCCCAGCTCGATAGTCTGCGCTAAATTTCCAAAGATCAGTGCCAGATCCGATGTCCCGGCCACGAAATTTGCCGTTAAGCATTGGGCCCCCAGGTACGACAATGGTTGGTAATCCGACGCTACATGCGCCCATCAAGGTCGAAGGTGTTGTCTTGTCACAGCCAGTCAACAGCACCACGCCATCCAGCGGGTTAGCGCGAATAGTCTCTTCGACATCCATGCTGGCGAGGTTGCGGTAAAGCATCGTTGTCGGCCGCATCAAGATCTCACCCAGCGACATGACCGGGAATTCAAGAGGGAAACCGCCTGCTTCGTAAACGCCGCGCTTGACCATCTCCGCTAAAATGCGAAAGTGAGCATTGCATGGCGTCAAATCGCTCCAGGTGTTGCAGATGCCTATGACAGGACGGCCGTCAAACATGTGATCTGGGTGTCCTTGGTTTTTTGTCCAACTGCGATGAGTAAAACCCAACGTGTCAATCTTGCCGAACCATTCTTGGCTTCTAAGCGTTTGTTTCCCATTCATTGGTCACCTCGTCCGTGATATCATCCAAGCGCGATAATCTAATCAGCTTCATGGCTGAGAGAGTAACACAACTCTGTCTTAATCGGAAAGGAGTTATAAGTAATCAGAATCAATCGTAGCATGCAAAACCTATTCAATAGCGGTATTGTGGATGCAGTGGTCACTGCCGGGTATACTGTAAATGTGATTATTACAGGGTATGCCTTTAGTCGACACGGCAACAAACTTCTTTTCGCTTAAGTGAAAAGAATCAGGGAAGTAGCACATGCTTGATGATATTCAGATAAATATTGCTGGTGGTCTGGACATCCCTCTACCCAAGACGGTCAAAGTACATCAGAACTTTGAA
>JAACFF010000155.1 GCA_009937635.1 Chloroflexota bacterium | reverse complement strand
CTCCTTCCGGCCTTTGGCCGTTATTGGGCTTTGACACCCCTGAGAATACGCCGCTTTTCTTACATTGCCAATCCACAACTTTTGGTTATACCTCAGTCTTAACAGCAGAAACTATTGTCAGCAGTGTTCGCCGTCGGTCTCGTTAGAAATACTCGGGCGAGCAGATGTTCGAGATCATTGTAACCAGTGTAGTAAAAGAATGTGGCCCAATGCGGCTCTAACTTTCTCCCTTCCCCACAACATCTTCGATGCCATCAACATCGGCTTTCTCTGCGATTTTCCCTTCCAAGGCAATGATGCGCTCCAACAATGTTTCCATATACTGCGCATTTTTCTGGGCCAGCTCCAGCTGCTGATCGCGCTGCTTCTTCGCGCCGCGGTCGGTAAAATTTGAAGCCAGATAGCTGGTAAGAGTCGTAAAAAGTGCTACGCCAACCAGGATCATAAACACGCCAATAATCCGCCCGGCTACCGTCACTGGGTACTCGTCGCCATAGCCAACAGTGGAGACGGTAACCA
This sequence comes from Chloroflexota bacterium, assembly GCA_009937635.1. Classification (GTDB taxonomy): domain Bacteria; phylum Chloroflexota; class Anaerolineae; order Promineifilales; family Promineifilaceae; genus JAACFF01. The sequence continues at coordinate 11,983 of JAACFF010000155.1, read as the reverse complement.
ATGACCACCACATCGCATCAGTACCTGAAGTAATTTCAGCTCCCGGAGTGTCCGCCTCAACCCAGACTATTAGAATGCTGCCTATCGTGATTACAATTAAACCAATCACGACGGTAATATAAAGAACGCTTTCTGCGATACGCTCGCGCGCCTGCGCCTCGATTTCAGCAGGTGTGACGCGTTTTAATTGCCGCACATTGCGCAAGACAAGAAGACTGCGGATAACGCGCAGCGCCGGCAGGCCAGGAATGCTGGTGACGAGGTCGAGCCAACCCCAACTCAGCATATAGCGCTTTTTATCATCGACGGCCCGATATCGCAGAATGAAATCGATCAGGAAAATGATCGCGTAGATGGTGTCGAGGATGAACAACACCTGGCTAATTTCAGGATTAGAAATGATATAATAGAACAGAGCGACACCAAATGCCAACAAGGAAACAGAGCCGATAAAAATGAAATAGGTGGCGCGTACGGTATCCTCTTCCTTATCACCGGTTAGAAAAATATTGGTTTCTTCCACATCGCTTTCCTCTTATGTCTCTCCAACAGTCAATATGATGGACAACTCCTTCTCAAACTTCACACAATGTGCAGTTAGCACATTCAATGGGGCAACAGACATCACACCATGTGCTCCAAGACGATTTTGCATCTTAAGGGGACTTCTTGCAATGGATAAAACGCTTTTGGCAAAACTAACCAACAGGAGCGTGCAGATACTTACCAAGAACAATCACCAATACCCGCTAATACCATCCTTTAGCCAAAGATTCTCGACAGCCTTATTTCTTTACCCATTGCTAGCTGTTCCTTAGCCTTGAGTGATTCGGATTATGCACCCGCTGGCCATCACCTATTAGTAATTATTGGTACCAAACGCATTGTCGAGCAGCATCTTTAGTTTGTTTCTCAACACGTTAAAAGAGAAATAGCGATTCGCTAACTCATAATTCTGCTGGCACATTTGGATCTCAAACTCTTTGTCCGCCAAGACTTTGCGGGTCATTTCAATTGTCTCATCCGTAATGTAATCGTCAAATTCAATCACCTTGAATCCTTTTGGCCGGATGTCCGTTGCGTAAATAGCGTAGTTGTTAACCACGATTGGGCGCTTGTAATACAGAGCCTCTAGAAAGGCATTGCCAAACCCTTCGATGGTTGATGGATAGGTCACGAGATCGGCGAGGGGGTAGGCGTCCCATAGACTATAGATTTTACGACCGTCATCTGTCATACCGCGATATTCATCGAAGATGTCGTCGGCGAAAAGCAGACTCACACCGAGTAGTTGGGCATAATCTCTGATCCGCCTTGGATATTCATAGCCGTCATCGCCAGACGCGTGGCTGACGACCAGGCGTGCTTTCTTGTTTAGACGGCTGACCAACTCGATGGCTTGCTCAATGCCTTTGCGCTGTACAACACGGGTCGGCTGGAGGATGAACAATTCGTCCTCCTCCAAACCAAGCGTCTGGCGAACGTCAGCCGCGTAATTGTCAGCAGCGGAAGGCGGGTTTTCAAAGTCCATCACGTTGGGCACGATTTTTGCGCTGACGCCCTTTCGCCGGGCAAGTTGATGTCTGGCTTCAGAATTAATGACCACGTGTTGAATGGATGGTAGGTCAGGCGGAAAAGCCATAGAGATGTAGTCGCCGACAGAGTTAACAATTAGGGGTTTGCGTTCCCAGGTAAAATCGTGGTGGTGAGCAATTGTGGGCATTGACTTTTCAGAGATGAGTTCCGTAAGCGCCAAAGTGAGCGGGATGTTTAATGGGAAAGATAGCAGGTTCTGGGGGATCAACAGATCAATGTTGAACTCTCCTATGAATTGGGAAATCTGTTCTCGGAAAAACTCCCTCCTTGAATGGATCCAGGCTGTGTCTTCCTCGGTACGAACGACCTCTCTGAAAAAGCGGTAATATCTCTCGCGAATCTCGGGGTGGCGGAAATGGGCTTCTGGAACAACCATGCTTCGGTGTTCGGGGCGGTCGGAAACACCGGAGAAATAATAGCAAGTGTGGCCCATCTCCTCCAGTATCTGTGCCCACTTGGATGTTTCCAGTGAAACCCCATCGGTACCTTCAAAGCGGAATGAGATAAAACCGACATTCAGCGGTCTAGTTGTCATGATGTTCTCCTGTAATGGCTCGGAAGTGCTCAAGGAATTGCCTAAACTGATTCTCTTTATTGAATCGATCTAAGATCAGTTCTCGAGCCTGGACGCACATTTTCCGATAAGTTTCCTGATCTGTCCAGAGTTTTAGAATTGCCTCAGCCAAGTGATCACTGTTTCCAGGTTCAACCATGTAACCCGTCTGGCCATCAAAAACGACTTCTGGAACCCCTCCAATTCTTGATGAGATCACGGGAACGTTCATGGCCATAGATTCCTGCAACACGTTTGGAAGCCCTTCCTTGTAGAGGCTCGGTAGAACGGTTATGTCTGCGCGCTCGAATACATAGTTGGGTTCAGATGTGAATGGGAACAGGCTAACATGGTCGCCTAGACCCAATTCCTGCGCCAGATTTCTGAGCAGGTGTTCGTCAGGCCCATCGCCAACCAACATCAGGTGGATATCCGGTAGGGGACCGCTCGCGAGGTGCCCCAGCGCCTCAAACAACACAGGTTGGCCCTTGCGATGTTCAAAGGATCCCACTGAAGCGAGCACCGGGGCGGCGTTTTCCGGTAACAAGTAGCGTTTCAGCGCCGCTTTCTTGCCCTCTGCCGTGGATTTGAAGCGCTGCGTGTCCACACCTTGATAAATGAGGGTGATGAATTCTTCGGGGATCTCATATGTCTCTATAAGATATTGCCGGGTGAAATCGGCGATGGCGATCACGGAGGTATTGATCGTCTTGCCAGGGCGGTAGAAGCGACGCTCATACTCTGGTACGATGGTGCCTGTCTTGGGCATGAGATGTGTCGGTAGACCGGCAGCGGCAATGCAGCGTGCCGCAAAAACCGAGCAATGAAACCCTTCTCTAGGAGGATGGACCGTGCAGAGGATCACGTCACACTGGCGCAACGCCTCCGTCCATATTTGAACGTGCTCGTCACGTTCCTGAACGACTTCATCCCAGTCGTAAGTGAAAATCTGCGCTCCGGAATCGGCACGCTGCCTAACTATCCAGCTCCCTTCCGGTGCAAGCAAAGTAACGTCTTGACCCTGCGCCAAAAAGGCGTCTATCGCCTCGGTGACCCATATCTGCGTGCCTCCGTGCAGAGGCGTATCTTCAATAAATCCTATGTTCACATTCGATCTCCAAACTAGTAAGTTAATCTGGCTCTTGCACCGTCGGGCCGCCAGGTGCGCTCAATTGCCCAGCTTCTGCGAGTATAACAGGGGCACAACTGGTCTCACAACTTGCTGGTCTCGCATCTGCTGTTCTTAGATACGGAGTAGTCGTTGTGTGGCTCCTGATTCCAACTCGTGCCATCCATGATATCCGCTATGTTGCAATTTCATATGTGTGATCGAGCAGACGCTGAAATACGGCGCTCATTGCCGCCTTGCTGTAACGCAATCGAATCGCTTGACGGTTATGCTCGCGCCACTTCGTCCAGGCTTCAGGATGCGTTAACTGATCCGCGACTTCATTGAGAAACGCTTCAGAAAACTCACCTTCAGGGAACAATAGATAATGAATTCGTAATGCTTCGGGCAAATCCTCACCGATCACGTCGGCAAACACCTCTTCTGGTTGGTAGCGGCTGCAGATGATTGGTATGCCCACGGCCCCCGACTCAATGATAGGCAGACCACGGCCCTCGGTCTCGCTCGGGAATAGAACGGCCGTGGCCATGCGATAGATATCGGTGATATTCATATCTTCCAAATATTGTTCCTCAAAAGAAGCATGCGTTTCGTGGCCACCCGAGAAGGCCAGAAAAACACGCTCGGCAAATGCGGACGGCAGGGTATCGATCAAGTTTCTGTAGGCATCTAGGATCGTTTCAAGATCCTCATGGTGCTCCAGCGGTGTTGGTCCGGTAACATGCAGAACCAGTTGTCGATCGCGGTTTTGCTCGAAGGCAGCCCGCAGCGGCCCTTGCAGCAAGGCCTGGATCAATTCTACACCCCTTTCAATGCGTTTACGGGCAATCACACGGGTGGGCTGCAACAGGTAAATAATATCGTCCGCGAGGAGATCTAGACTGAGTCCTTCTCGGGCACCGATTACCTGAGGGATCTGAGCATCCATCCACTTGTGAAGAAGCCTCTTGTGATCACTGAGCGAGCGCGGACGGATCACGGAGTCTCCATCCGAGAGGATATTGGCCATGCGGAGGCGTGCATGTTTGACGTCCTCATCCTGGTAATCGTCAAACAGTTCGTTGCCAACGCAGGTTGAGATCTCGAAAACTTTCTGTGGTGGGAATCCAAATTCCCTTATAAGTCTTTCAGACTGCCTTTTGTTGATGTTCACTTGCAGCCATCTCCTTCCTTGCCATGGGTATAGTATCTGGAATAAGGAAAAGAAAGGCTGCTTACTGACATTGCGGAAAAAGTGATCCCGTCTACCCGGTTCTTCCCCCGGCTTTCTTTCGGCGGCTGGTTTGCCTTCATCCCAATAAAAATCATGGTTGGAATTGATCACGACGGTACCCAGAGCCTCGGTGATCAACACCAGGGCAAGCGTAAGCGCGAGGTTTCCAGGATTGGAGGCGACATTCACTGTGATTAACAAGCCGATCCCGTTGGCAACAAGGTATTCGCCAAGCTTGCCGGCGATGACTGTCGCCTGCCGGTAGATTTCTGTAGCTAGCTCCGATGAGCGCTGGCTGTCCGCCGGCATCTCTTCAAAGTACAGCACGTCGAACCATTTTCCCTCGTCCCATTTCGACCAGCCGTTGATCCCGTCAATTTGGAAGCGTGACCAATGAGATTTAAGGATTGAATCTGCCTGGGGGGAAAAGTCGCCGGCGATGAAATGAAGGCCGGATTTGCCATATGGCTGGTAAAGGGACTCTAAAATACGAGCATACTTGGCGATCTCAATTGATACACCATCAATGCCAAAATCAAATGTCAGAAAGGCCGTGCCTTGACGTACGCTTTGCAGGTACTCCGCCCTTGAAGCCGGCAGCGGTTTATGCTGACGAAATTTGCTCCGGTCAACTTCTCTCGATATATCCTCCCACGAAGATACTGGCGCTTTACCAAGGATGGTGCTCATTTGATTTACCTTCGTCTACCGACAATAGATCAGTACCAGTAATTGAAACACTATTCACTCTCGAGGACGAAATACCGCTGATCATGCGCGGGATTCACGCGGCGGCTCGTACCAACATGAATCAAAGTTGGGCCAGGAGGGTCTTTGTCAAAGAAGCAGCTTATAACGAATCTTGGTAAGTTGAAATCGTATAGAAGAGCTAGCTAGAGCCGCCATATTCGAAGCGATTATATACCTGAGACTCGTGCCATGCCAGTGCGCAGACGTGGTTTGACTCCCAATGTATCCTTCGAATGGGACTCTGGCGACGTATACAGAGGCAGTGATTATGTCCATAAGGTTGTAGAGGAACTATTAGAAGTCACTCGCCGGTAATCTTGCCAATCGCGCGTACCTTGTATCAGCAGGCCGCTCCCATTGTTCTGGATGAGGCGGTACGGTACCGGCCAATCATCATGGTCTATCAGCCGTTCACTGGAATCGAAGCCATCAACCCACGCTTTTTTCCACATGATGGGACCGTTCTGTCGAACCAGGCGATTTTGTTCACGCTCCCATGGCCGGTTGAGGGTGACGTGCGGTGCACCATCCCAGGTGAGGTAGTTGAGGTAGATGGTTCCCTGGTTCCCACCAACACTTGTAACCTGAATGCCTACAAAGGCTATGGGATAGTTGTTTGTGTCTGGAAGTTGCCAAGTAATAGATGCAGCATCTCCTGCCGCCAATCTTTGCGGTTCAATAGGAAGAATTGTCAGTTCATCATGCTCGTCATAGTACTTGAGATAAAGACTGACGTGAACAGGATCTACGTTGTCTCTGCTGGCGACAATTCGTGTACGCAGCATCTGCTCGGAATATATGGTAGGCGACGCAAGCAACGGATAGCTGTGCCGATCAAAATATGTGGCGACTTCTTTTGAGGGGATAAAGGTCGCTCCTCACCAAAGAATGGTTTGCTCTTCAATGAGGTAGTTCAGCCACGAGTAGCCGATTTGCGCCGGGGTGAGGTGACGAGAATAGCCATAATCGGCCAGGGACCGTACAAAGGTAAATGTCCCTGCAATGTCGTCATCAGTGACAACTAAAGGGGCATCGAACTTCTCGTGGACATAGTAGCTGACTTCACCAAGGCGAGCCATAATTTCTTCATACGTCCACCCCTCAAAAGGGCGCCCCAGATAAACGCCAATGATTTTCCCCAACACAACTGCATAGACACGTTCTAGGTAATCAGCTGGAATTGGCATGCTATACTCTTTCTGATCATTATTCGATTTTGCTTTGTTGTTCAATGGCTTGAAGAATTATCCCCTGATCTTAATGGCGCCATTTGCCCAACCCTCCAACTTCGTAAACAAGTCTCGAAAAATGGGGTCGCGGTGTACAAAGTAAGCACAGCGAATCTGATGGCGCGACGAATCAAAACTCCACGTCAATGGATGTTTTGTCCAGGAGTAGGGATCAACATTGCTCACATCATCTGCGGTGCGTTGGGTGATAATGGGGCTGGAAACAATATGTGATGGGATCCAGTCGGCGTTGAGTAAATAAGCGATAGCCACAACATCCCAAATCTCTTTTGACCACGCAAAGTGATCGTCTATGTAGCCCTTGAACGTCTGCGCAAGGTAGTCGCCTATCGCCCCTTGCCCCTCAACATATCGCTCGATTTCAGAGACAGTAGTGCGCAAGTGGGTTGTGACGCCGGCACAAGGGATCAATATCAGGGGAACTCCACAATCAAACACCAGCCTTGCCGCCAGCACATCCCCTGCTAGATTAAACTCAACAGCATGTGGCCAATGCAGCGCAGTTCCTCCCAGCCAGACCAGAACGATCTTCTCAATTAGCTTGGGTTCAATAAGAATAGCCGAGGCAATATTCGTAAGTGCCCCAATGGCCACAACATAAAGAGGCTCATGTGACTTCATAGCCCGTTCGATCAGGTCATTGACGGCTTCGCTGGCATAGGGATGTTCATAATCCTGCAGGAACCCAGGGGATCCCCGATAGGCAAGTTTCTCTGAGGGCACATCAAGTTTGCCTAAAAGACGGATTATTTCATCATAGCTCATTTCCATGCCATCACCGGGACTGGAAGAGCGGAGATTGAAAAATGGTGCTGCATACAGCCCTTCAACCGTTAATTTCTCTGGTGAGAGCAAGGCATGAACGACCGCAAACTGATCGTCAATCTCATTGTATGTGTCAGTGTCAATGACGGCTCTAACTTTGCCTTTTGGTGGCTGTAGTTTTTCGAAACGCTCAGCGTCTAACATGCTCGGAAACTTCATGATATTACCTCAGTTACTCTTTGACGGCGCCGGTTACAGCATCGATAAAGTAGCCCTGGAAAGGGAACAATAACAAGATCGGTATGATGGCCGCCAGCATTGAACCGGCCAATAATTCATTCCAGAACGTTTGATACTCCTGCACAGATTCCGTGATTGCAAGCTGTACGACACGGAATTCTGGAGCGGGCGCGACGAGGAGCGGCCAGAAATACGAGTCCCACTGGCTGAGAAACAGAATGAGTCCCAAGCTGAAGAGCAATGGTTTTGAAATTGGCAGCACGATGGAAAAGTAAATTCTAAACCAGGACGCCCCATCAACTGTTGCCGAATCGATGATTTCTTGCGGAAATTCTCTAAAGAATTGATAGGACATGAATATGATCAAACTGTTGGCCAGCAAGGGGACCAGCAACGCCTGCCACGAATTAATCCACCCCCAGTCCTTAATCATGATATAGCGTGGAATCACAGTTAGATCGCCAGGAATGGTAAAGGTAATCAGCACGACCAGGAACAGCAAAGTTTTTCCCGGAAAATTAAATCGTGCAAATGCAAAGCCAGCCGAAGTACAGATGAAACCGCCGATAAGCACGGTGGCGATTCCTAATCCCATGGTGTTCAATATCGAACGGCCGAATCCTCGCTCAAAAATGGCGATATATGCCTCAAACGTGAAATCAACCGGAAAGAACGCTTTCCAGGAGAAAGGATACGCGTACTCAAACGTCTTCTCCAGGGGCGTGAATGAAGCAGAAAATGCCCACAGTAGCGGCACAACCGCGATCACGGCAATCATGGTCAAGACGATGAATTTTACCGCTCCTAAGATTGATTTCCTTGAGATAGACATAATGGCGTGGAACCCTCTTTTTCTTACAATTTGCAGTTGAACCGCAAATCACAGCTTCATCTCCAAAAATCTATCTGGATCTACCGAACACAAAATACTGCACGCCGATGAAGACAAGAATAATGATAAACATGACTGCCAACATTACGGCCGATGAACCCAGATCGCCATAAATGAAGCCTCGCCGGTAGGTCTCATACATAACCAGATTAGTTGAGAGTTGCGGTCCGCCCTGTGTCAGCAATTGAATCGGCACAAACAGTGTGAAATTGACAATCGTATCAGCAATAAGGACAAACAAGATGATGGGGCGCAGAATGGGGATGATGACTTTGGTAAGTATCTGCGAGCTAGAGGCGCCATCAATGACCGCCGCCTCCAGCGTTACGTTAGGGATACTTTGTAGCGCGGCCAGGAAAAACAATGCCCAGTAGGGAACGCCTTTCCAGGAAATGATCATAATGATTGCCCATAGGGCCTGATCGGGGGAGGTTAAAAACGGTTGTTCGGGCAGGCCCAACTGATTCAGTATACCGTTGATCAGACCTGCATTGGGATCAACCATCAGCCCCCAAACGACTACGGTTACATTGATAGAGACCGCCACCGGCAGCAGGTAAATGCTTCTAAAAAGCTTTATACCTCGCGTACGTTGGTTTGCGACGAGAGCCAGACCAAGAGCCAGCGCAGTTTGCAACGGATTGACAATCAGGCTGAATAAGAGTGTTACACGAAGCGACTTCCAAAAGACGGGATCATTAAAAACTTTAACAAAATTCTCGAGTCCTACGAGCACCGGTTCAGCACCGCGTCTCGTGGCCTCGGCATACAGGCTTTGTTGAAAGGTTGCGATAGCGGGAAAGAGATTGAAGATTGCCAGGAGCGCTATTGCCGGTAATAAAAACAAATAGGGGATATATAAATCTCTCCGCAACCGCATTCGTCCAGCCTACCTGCCCGTATTAACGGGGACGCCCCCTGGCCAATTGTCATCATTGACCATTTCCAGGGGAGCGCCCCAAGACATTCAGTTATCGCCAATACTCAATATCACGGAGAACAAATCTCTACTCGCGATACTTAGCCATTTCACTTTCAAGACGTTCCACCATCGTATTTAGAGCCGTTTCCGGATCCGTTCCTATCCGAATGTCCTGGAACGTATCGCGGTAAATCTGGTCGTACTCCAAATAGCCCACCGTAACCGGACGCGGTATCGGACCCTGTGTGGCTTCATCAGCTGCAACGCGATTGAACGACATCGGAGGTTCGTCAAATTCTTCACTGGTGGCAAACATCGCCAACACGGACTGCTGTGCCGGGAAGTCGTGGCTGCCGATACGCCACCACATTTCAGCGCCTTCACCGGTGGACAGCCATTTCACAAAGGCTTTAGCCTCTTCAGGGTGCTCTGATAGCGAATTCACACCCAGATGCCAGCTTCCGGTTGCCGTGGCTACATCGTGACCTTCAAAATAGGGGTGACGGGTAACGCCCCAATTGAACTCAGCATTTTCAGCAAAATTGTTTATCTGCCATGGTCCGGCGACGAGCATGGCCAGGTTCCCATTTACAAACAGATCGGGACCATTGACAGCATCACCTTGAGGCGAAACACCGTAGGTGTTGAACATGTCATAATAAAATGTTGCCGCGTCAATCCAGGGCTGGGAGTTGACAACACCGTCCACTGTTAAGCCGTCTTCGCCAATATACTCTCCACCTAATGAACCCATGAGCGGTAACAATTGGTACGGCGCGGTCGTTTGCTCCCACTGGAATCCCCACATGTCAACTTGATCACCATCGCCTGACTGCAGCTGTTGAGCAACATCGGCAATCTGTTCCCAGGTCCAGCGTTCATCTTCGCCTGGCGGTGTGATGCCGGCCGCTTCAAATGCATCGGCATTGTAATACAGCAATTGGGTGGAGGTGCTGAGAGGGGCGGTTATCATTTCCCCATCGTAACTGCCGGCACCAACGGCGGCTGGCAAGAAATCGGCCATTTCCTCTTCCGTGAATAAACCATCCAGGGGCAGCAGCCAGCCTCGATATCCATAGGAGGAAACCAGAGGCACATCAGCAGCGATGACATCGATTGAAGTATCATCTGCACCAAAACGCAAATTGATTTGTGAAACAAGTTCGCTAAATGGAATCTCTTCCAGCTCAACCTTAATTCCCGGGTGTTCGGCCTCAAACGTTTCAATGATTGCCGGGTCCGCCTCGCTCCATTCAGCCAGGCGCATCCAGGTGATTGTTACATCTTCCGCCGGTTCTTCTGCAGCCGGCTCTTCAACAGGCTCCTCAGCCGGTTCTTCCGCAGGTTCCTCAGCAACAGGCTCTTCTACTTCGGGTGCAGGTTCTTCCGCCGGCTCAGCTGGTGCACTTGATCCACATCCAGCGAGCAACACCATCCCCATCAGCAGACAAACGAGTAACGTAATCACCATAAATCTATTCTTTCCTAACATTGTCTTTCCTCCATATCAGGTGAAAAAGAGAATACAGTGCCATGATGTTTTGTTAAACACTCGATCATCAAGGCGCCGTGAATATTCACGGTAATGACAGTATAGATTGATCAATTGTCCGTTGTCAAGATCCAAATATGCGCTTGATTTCTGACTAAAAAAGCCTTAGAATGAAATTGCGTGAAGATTGACGGGAATTTTGTGGAACTGAAGATATGGTCAAGCGAATTACAATCAAAGATGTCGCTGAAAGAGCAAACACTTCCTACCAAACAGTATCACGCGTGATTAATGACAAACCGGATGTCTCCCCCGAGACCCGCAAGCGTGTGCTGAAAGTCATCGCCGAGCTGAATTACCGGCCCAGTATGGCGGCTACGACACGTGCAAACCCCAAGACGCACATCATGGCCGTAGCCATCTCCCTTTATAACGAGTATCTGTTATATGAAGGCGATCCCCATTTGCTGCGTATGATTCATGGTGTTGACGATGCCCTGGAGATACGGAATTACAGCCTGCTTCTCACCACGATTCATTTTACGAATAATAACGCCATTGAAAGCCGTTTGCTCAACCGGCAGCTTGCTGATGGCGTGATCATCCGCCTTTCCATGCATGATAAGGGCCAAACAGCGACTCTCCTCAAAGAAAAGGGGTATCCTGTTGTGGTAATCGGGCACAGCGACGATCCAAATATTCCTTCCATACGCAGCGATGACGAACATGGGGGATACACTCAAACACAGCACTTAATTGCCCTGGGGCACAGGAATATTGGCATCATATGTGGGCCAGAATCCGATCCTGCCACCGCTATGCGCAGGAAGGGACATAATCGGGCCATGACGGATTCAGGTTTAGACCCAACCAGGACACCTCATGTCGGTGGCGGATATACAGTCGAAGGCGGGTATGAGGCTGCCGCGCAGCTAATGCAAGAGGCTCCAGATCTAACCGCTATCATTGCTTTTAGTGATACGATGGCCATCGGTGCTATGCGGTGGTTACGCAAACAAGGGTATGACGTACCAGGTGATGTCTCGGTTGTCGGCTATGACGATATTCCCAACGCCCGACGCCAGATGACGCCGTTGACGACTATCAACATACCCTCTATGGAGGAAGGCCGGCGGGCCGTGCAGGTGCTTTTTGATCTGATCGAAAACCGCAAAGTGCCC
>JAACFF010000554.1 GCA_009937635.1 Chloroflexota bacterium | reverse complement strand
AAGGCAGAATAAAGGCCAATCTTGGCAGCGCACGGAAGCCGAGGGCAGCTATTAGAATCACAACACCGACATATCCTGCATACCTTGCCAAGCCATACCCCGCCAAGGCGCCGATGGTGATTGAGACGGTGACAGTGCCCACCGTGACAATCAGCGTGTTGATGAAAAAGTTATAGAATCTTTCAGTCTCCACAATTTGGGGTATTGACCAAACCAGCACCGCAAACGCGCCGAGGACGAAGAGATAAACTACCCAATTGCGAACGGGCATATAGCGGGCAAAGACCAACAAGCAGATGAGAATGACCACGGCTGCCAGTAGGAAAAACATGATTAAGGCCAGGTTCTGAGGCACCACACGCAGCCAAAGCTCCTGATAATTTTCCCACGTAACGTCAAAGAAAAACTTCGGTACGCGAGAATTGGCATCTTTCAGATTTTTAAACGATTGCAGCGTGGTCCAGAAAAACGGCACAAGACTATAAATCGCAAACAAAATCAAGACCAGGTGAATAAACACGCGACCGATTGGACTTGTTACTCTATCCATAACTAGCGCTCCTCCATTTGTTCTCTATAGGCTTGAATCAGGTTGGGAATTAAGACGACCATAATACCCAGGACGGTTAGAATGGCCATCGCATTGGCTTTACCCAGTCGTTGTACGGTGACCGCTGTCTTGAAAGTGTAGGTCATAATCGTGTCCGCTTTATAAATCGGGTTCATTTCTGAAAGCACAAAGACACTGTCGAACACACGATACGTATCCATAATCGAAAATAACAAGATCAAAATGGTCAAAGAGCGCAAATGGGGGATGACGATGTAGCGGATCTTCTGCCAGCGAGAGGCGCCATCGATTGAAGCCGCTTCAATCTGATCCTGTGACAGAGTTTGCAGGCCGGCAAAATAGACCACAAAGGCAAAGGGGGCAACATACCAAATGCCGTACAAGATGATCAGTATTTTGACCGATATTTCATTGTAACGAAATTTGGTGTCCAGAATCGTCTGGTAGATATAAGTGAAGAGCCCCGATGGTTCAAAAAGCTGTTTGAACATCAAAGTGCCGACAATAGGGACGATAATGAAGGGCAGCAAAAAAAGGGACATATAAATGCCCCTGGGAATTCTCCCGACCTGATCCAACAGCAGCGCGATAGTGAAACCGGTAATGATCGTGGCCGGCACAACAAACAGCGCGTACAGAAATGTGAAGCGAAAGGATTGCCAAAATTGGGGATCCTGCAGAATATCGACGTAATTTCGTAGACCGACAAACTGGGGAGCATTTATGTTGTTGTAGGTCATAAAGTTCATCCCCAACCAAATAGCCATGAGTATTGGAACTACCATCAAGAGGGTCATGACGATCATACTGGGGGCCATAAACCGGTAAAAAGTATTCCTAGGCATAGTTACTTTCTCCTATTTTCTCAACCCGGTCACATTGTACGGAAGTACATGGGTATGGGAAGGAAAGAGAATGAAGAACTCACCCTCTTCCTTCCAGATTCATGTTCTCAGCTATTAACCGTCGATAAAACCTTGGGCGGTTGCTTCCTCGATATAGGCTTCGGCAGCGGCGTCAAGCGCTTCTTGCGCTGTCATATCGCCAGAACCAACCAATGGCAGGAACTCGCCGAGTTTGGCGATTGCGATGCCCACAGCCTGGTTCTTATCGTAGATGCCAACTCCCCCGGAGATGGTTTCGAAAGCGGCTGGAAGATAAGGGCCACCGTATTCAGCGGCTGATAAGCGAGTTGTCATACCAAGTTCGGCCGCCTCTCGTTGGCTGCGCTCATCGGCCGCTTCCATAATGATGCGGAAGATGAGGTCAGGGTCGTTCGTGGTGTTGGCAGGAATCATGTAAAAGTCGTTCCAGGCCATACCGGCATAAGGACCACCTTCAACGGCCTGTGGGGCCGGGGCATAAGCGATAACATCACCCAGATCAGTGCGCTCCGGATCGCTCATGTTCGCCGCCCGGCTGGCAAACAAGAAGGTAGACGGCAGGGTACCCAGCTGCATCGCAACTTCCTGATCGTCAAGGCTGAATGAGTAGCCGTCAATGCCCATACAAGCGTCGGCAACTTCAACCATCTTGTTAACCGCGTCTACGCCATGTTCGTCGTTAAAGGTTGGCATGTTGTTCTCGTCAAGGTACTTTCCCCCAAAGGCGCCGAGCACCTGGAAGAACTCGATTTCCCAGGACCAACCGGCTGAGAGGTTGAAGGAAAAGGGCATATCCCAATCGGGATTGTCAAGACCGATGGCATTGCAGACTTCAATGACTTCATCAAAAGTTTCCGGCACTTCAAGACCTAACTCATCAAAGACATCCTGGCGGTAGATCAGGTGGGCGGTATTACTCACGATCGGTACACCATAGATGTTGCCGTCGATGGTGACGCCTTCCCATGCTTTCTCGGGAATGTCGCCCAGATTGTACTCATCCCAATATACATCAATCAGGTCGTTGAGCGGCATAAGCCATCCAGGACCGCCCCATGCAGCGACCTGGTTATTGGCCCCATGAACGATATCAAAGGGGGAATCGCCCCCTGAAGAAAGGGCCAGTCGTATCTGTTCGTTTGCATCGGGCGAGGACAGCAGGTTGGCAATAACGGTGAGGTTGTCTATATCACTACATTTTTCCAACTCTTCGGCATAGAAATCGGTAATAGGGAAGGACCAGCCCATCATGTTGATTTCAGTTTCTTCGGCCGGTCCTTCCAGATTACATTCAGTGGGGTCGACAATGACTTCTGTTTCCACGACGCGTGTGACTTCAACTTCTTCGGTGATTGTTTCAGTCACAACTTCACCCTCGACCACACGTGTGACTTCAACTTCCTCAACAACGGTTTCAGTGACTGTTTCGCCTTCTACCTCCACAACGCGAGTTACTTCAACGGTTTGGGGCTGGCATGCTGCTAACAACAATGCACCAAGAAGTGCAAAAACTACTAAAATAAAAAATCGATTCTTATTCATGGATCTCTCTCCTTGTCCAACAGATTTGTTCTAAAATAAGCGTAACTTGCCGAAAATTGAATTGCTTTCTTATCGTATCGATCACCTCCTCTCCAAAATAATCACTGTAGGAATATCTCTCTTTGTGCCTGACAGACAGAGCGTTCAAAATCGTTTTCGCTGCCTTTAAAAAAAATTGTTAATCTGCAACTATTGC
>JAACFF010000553.1 GCA_009937635.1 Chloroflexota bacterium | reverse complement strand
GCCACCGATGCTAGAGACCAACGTTTCTTCCACGCCGTCAATTGCCTCTAATCTCTCTAACAGTGCAGGCACTGCTTTGCGCTCGGCGATGATGTGAACGTTAGCACCGGCGTCTATAGTGAAGAAACCGGCAACGGCGGGATCGTTATCCCGCCATTCACGAAGGGCATGGATCACATTTAAGGTGCCGGCCTGCCAATACAATACACTGGGCGTTGAAGTCATGGCCGTGACATGAAGTTGAATCGCTTCTTCCTCGATGAGTCTGCCGAGCGCAGCGAAGTTCTTATCGAGGATTGCCTGGCGAACTCGCGCGAGTGAATCTCCAACTCTACGTAACCTAGCTTGATAAAAGGGACTTGAATGTGCCAACGTGTGCCCGGCGGATGAACCGTAAGCCTTGTGCTCACTGGATATGATCGCTACGATATCAACTAGATCCCAGTGATCGGCCGGTGCGATCGGTTCAGCAAAGGAGTCTTCATGACTCTCGCCGGGACGCCATTCGACAAATCCACCATCAATGGATCGGCAAGCGGAGCCGGACCCTAATCGGGCTATTCGGCCGAGTTCAGACTTTGTCATATCGAGCCCCAGTGCCTCCGATGCAGCCACGGTGAGCGCCGCAAAGCCGGAGGCGGAAGAGGCAATTCCAGCGCCTGTTGGAAAGCTGTTTTCAGAACGCACTTCGGCCTTCATTTCGGTATTGGCCAGTCTTCGTATATGATCGAGATGTCTGGTAACCCGCGACGTGGCCTCGCCGTTGTCGAGGTTCCCGTTAAGGGTGAAGCGATCGGCAGATAGCGTTGGGCTAAACTCCACAGATGTGGTCGTATGGGCGGCGTCCAATGTCATTGATATGCTGCCGTTCATCGGAATACGCAGGTCATCATCCTGGTTTCCCCAATACTTAATGAATGCGATGTTTGACCCTGCAATAGCTGTAGCTTTCATATTTCTATACCTCTATGGTCGTTATCTCAATTTGCGACTTCATTTGATGATGCGTAATTAGTGGCAATTGACTCAATCTGGTTATCGGGCAAAGTAATGTCATCTGAAGACGGGATGGTTCTATTCGATGCTATCTCGGCACGCTTCGCGATTTCTTCAATTGTTCCGGCGAAAATGATGCTGTGCAGTGGATAAATCCCGTACCAATAAGTCAGACCGGACAATCCCTTTGGTGCAAAGTATGCCGTTTGTACGAGTTCGGTCTGTCCATTTTGGGCAGGTTTAGCTTCATATTGCAGCCAACCTCGTCCAGGGAGCTTCATTTCTGCTCTTATTCTTAGAAGGCGATCTGGCTGAATCGCCTCCACGCGCCAGAAATCAAGGGCTTCACCTTCACGCAATTGGTCAGGATGGCGCCGACCGCGGCGCATACCTACGCCCCCTACCAGGCGATCAATCATCCCCCTGACTCGCCACAGCCAATTGTAGGGCGCCCAGCCACGTTCGCCACCCAAACCAGAAAAGGTCTCGAAGACGATTTCTGGCGGGGCATTCACTATCTTATGTCGCCGCTCGATCAACATACCCTGTTCTTGGGTCAGCAGAACAGGGTTTATATCACCCTCGCTGGAAGCCAGGGCGTCGCTCCATATGGTTTCTATCTGGCCTTCTTCGACGCGTCGCAGGGCCAAAGTGACCGACGTTTCGTAGTCTAACGGCTGAATGTCTGGGAACAACTCCGTTGCCAGGTTGTCGCGCACCACCAATTCATATCGTAGACCCTTAATAAGCGGCCGGGCAATGCTGGCTGGAATGGGCGTCACCCAATGGGCCCAATAGGAGGAAAGGCGGGGTGTGAGAACGGGTATCGGGAAGATGAGCCGGCGCAGACCCCGGACACGAGCATAGACTTGCATCATCTCCGCATAAGCAAGCACATCTGCGCCGCCGATTTCAATAATCTTGCCGCTGCTATCAGGCGTCTCAGCGGCTGCCACCAAATAGCTCAAGACATCTCGGATAGCAATGGGATGAGATCGAACAAAAACCCATCGCGGGCAAATCATAACCGGCAAACGCTCGGTCAAATGACGTACCATCTCAAAGGAAAGGCTACCCGAGCCCACGATCATGCCAGCTCTAAACTCCGTGACAGGGATGCCGGCCAGGCGCAGCGCCGACCCAGTTTCCTGACGCGACTTCAGGTGTTCTGATAGCTCACTTTCTGAATCGCCGAGACCCCCTAGGTATATGATACGTTGCACACCAGCGATTTTAGCCGCATTGGCGAAGTTCTGTGCTGCGCTTATATCTCTTTGGCTGAAGTGGGTGTTATCTCGCATACTGTGAATAAGATAGTAGGCAATTTCAACGCCATTCATGACGGAAGCCAAACCATCTGGTTGCAGAACATCACCAACGGCGATTTCCACATCACCTTGCCATGCTCGCCCATGGAGGCGTTCCGGGCCACCACGCACAAGAACGCGTACTTGATAACCTTGCTGTAGCAGACGCGGAATCAAGCGACCACCAACATAACCCGTCGCGCCGGTGACGAGAACCAGCGGTTTATCCATCCGCCTAACGTAATTCGCCATGATTATTTGTCCTTAAAATCAAGATAAGCTGCAATTGCCAATGGCCCAACGGCAAGCAAGAATGCTACCAGGCCGAATAGAAATAGTAATATCTCATTCATTGTTGTTTCCCCCTGCGAAGATTAGGGCCCCAAAGCTGAGGATTGAAGGAACCCATATACCAACAAAGATGCCTTGCGCTTCCGAGCCGGTGAACCAAAGGTAAACAGACAACAAAAATGATAACATTGCCGCCAGCAAGATTGAAGCTTTTGCGATTTTCATTCTTGTACTCATGTTAATTCACTCCTACGAAACATCGAATCACTCAAAGCCAGTATATCTTCTTAATTCAAATTGTCAAGCATTTGTATAATAATTGCATAATTACCTGTAAATGATACGCTTTCGCTGGTCATACTTGCGCCGATCTCGGTACCTTGTAGTAGTTGTGACCGTATCAGTTGGGTTCTGCGCAAACCTCAAGGCGCATGCCTTGTATTTCGCTAGAGCTAACATAGATAGATGAGGGTTTGTAACGTCTTCTGTATTGATACAATATTTATACAAATTATTGACAATGAGTGTCCGTTGCTGTAGAATAGGTGTAATCTAGTGAAACTTCTTTGTAATTAGTTAGGTGGCTATATGAGTACAGTGAAC
>JAACFF010000154.1 GCA_009937635.1 Chloroflexota bacterium | reverse complement strand
GCTCTTCGTAGCGTTTGCCCGGTACCTGGGTGACATTAATGGACAGGTGCTTGTCTTTTTTGTCATTACCGTAGCCGCGGCCGAAGTGGCTGTAGGTTTGGCTCTGATTGTGGTTATCTTCCGCACGAAGCACAGCATCAATATTGATGAGATCAATATATTGAAGGGGTAAGGAGGAGGTGGATGATTGGGGGCTTGTTCCCCGATCTCCACAACAAGTATGAATGCTTTTGGTCTGGCTCCTCTCATTCTTTTGCTTCCCGTCACGGGCATCCTATTTAACGGGCTGGTCGGCCGTCGCTTTGTGGTGGCTAACCGCAAGACGGGCGAAAAGTGGTCAGGTTGGTTTGCCACGACGATGGTACTGGGGGCGTTCCTCGTCTCTATTCTGCTTCTGTTCAGTTTGCGCAGTAACGATTTTCACACCGTCGTCGTACCCCTCTTTTCTTGGATCAACATACCGGCAGCCAATCTCAGCATACCGTGGGCCTTGCAGATAGACACGCTGTCGGTGTCGATGATGCTGGTGGTGACCGGGGTTGGGTCGCTCATCCACATCTACGCCATTGGCTACATGCACGGCGATCCCAACTTTTCACGTTTTTTCGCCTACTTTAGCCTTTTCATATTCTTCATGCTGATCCTGGTCAGCGCCAACAACTACCTAGTCACATTTGTCGGCTGGGAAGGAGTAGGGCTCTGTTCTTATCTGCTGATCAGCTTCTGGTGGGATCGTGTCGATAAAGAGGGCGTTCCCATGAACGCTAACGCTGGGCGTAAGGCCTTTGTCGTCAATCGTATTGGCGACTTTGGCGTTATCCTGGCCATCATTTTGCTTTTCTGGACCTTTGGCACATTAAACTACCAGCCGCTTTTTTCGTCCGCTGTCGAGATGTTCGTCACCGGTGAAGCCGTCCAGTTTGGTCCTTATAGCATACCTATCGGCGTCGTGCTAACGGTCGTTACTGCCCTCTTCCTTCTGGGTGTTGCCGGTAAATCAGCGCAGATCCCCCTCTACGTCTGGTTGCCTGATGCCATGGCTGGGCCAACGCCCGTTTCTGCCCTGATTCACGCTGCGACCATGGTCACCGCGGGTGTTTTTCTGCTTGTGCGCAGCGATGTGCTTTACGAGCTTGCGCGCGAGAGCGGTGTCTTGCTGTTTGGATTGGTTAGCTCGCCCGATCTGGTGGCTTATGTAGGTGGCTTGACCGCACTGATAGCCGGCCTGATAGCCATTACGCAGTACGACATCAAGAAGGTGCTTGCCTATTCTACGGTAAGCCAGCTTGGTTTTATGGTCGCCGCGGCCGGCATGGGCGCTTATGTGGCGGCCATGTTCCATCTCATTGTGCACGCCTTCTTCAAGGCCTTGCTCTTCTTGGGTTCAGGTTCCGTCATTCATGGCATGGAACACGGCCATCATGAAATCGCCCACGGTGAGCAGGATGACTTCGATCCGCAAGATATGCGCACCATGGGCGGCCTACGCCACAAGATGAAGACCACTTTTTGGGTGTATCTGATCGGTGCTCTTGCCCTGGCCGGTATCTTCCCTTTAGGAGGGTTTTGGTCAAAGGATGAGATCCTGGCTCACGGTAGTGAGAACCTGATCTCCGATTTTATCTTGCTGGTAATCGCCGCCTTCATTACGGCATTTTACGTTGGCCGTATGATGCAGTTGGTCTTCTTTGGTAAACCGCGTCATGAGGCGGCCGAGCACGCTCACGAAAGCCCACCGCTTATGACCAGGCCGCTCATTGTCCTCGCTTTTCTGACCATAACTGGTGGCTTGCTTAATTTACCTTTCTTCACAAGGATCTGGGCCGAAGCGGCACATAATCATCCATCAGGCATCTGGTTAGGACTGGAAGCCTGGCTTGAGCATACGATCCAATCCTATGACTTGACGGAAGAAGGATTGTTGCACTTGCCCCATACACCCATAGTCCTTTCGCCCACGGTTGCCTTGTTATCAATCGTCTTGGCTGTGGCTGGCTTGGCTATCGGCTTCTATGTCTATCGCAAACGGCCGAAAACGGCTGCCGATCCAGATCCTCTACAACGGACACCTATTTGGTGGTTCAGTATGTTGCCGTTGAACACCCTTTATATGAAGGTTTTTGTGGCCTGGTTTAACCGCTTCGCAGCCTGGCTTGCCTACGCCGTGGACTGGAACTTCTGGCACGACTTCGTTCACGACAACCTGATTCGGGATATATTCGTCAGCTTCGCCGACTTCCTGGCCAATATTATCGATGCCCAAGGAGTGGACGGCGCTGTAAACGGTGCCGGCAAGGTCACGCGCAGTTTCGCTGCGGCCTTAAGCCGCTTACAGACGGGTCACGTACGTAACTATGCCCTGAGCATCTTTTTGGGCGCAGTCGCTTTGCTCATTTATTTCTTGTATTTTGCAAGATAAACGGGAACTAGAGAAATGCCTCTTCTAACAATTGTTACATTCTTACCTCTGATTGGCGTTGCGGTTATCCTGTTGCTCAAACCGCTGAAGCGGGAAAGTGACAGCCTGATCAGACGAGTCGCTCTAACAACATCCGTAATCACCTTCCTGGGCACGCTCGTCATTCTGGCCAGCTTCAATAAAGATGTGGCTGGTTTGCAGCTTGTGGATCGCGTTCCCTGGATCCCTTCGTGGGGCATCTCCTATTTCATGGGTGTGGATGGCCTGAGCATCCTCTTTGTGTTGTTGACCAGTTTCATTTCCATGCTGGCCATCTATTCCTCTTTTAGCGCCATCACTACCCAGGTCAAGCTTTACTATGTATTCATGCTGCTGCTTGAAATCGGTATGTTGGGCGTTTTCCTGGCCCAGGATCTATTCTTGTTCTATGTCTTCTGGGAATTCACCCTCATCCCCATGTATTTCCTGATTGGTATGTGGGGCGGAGAGCGGCGTGTTTACGCTTCCATTAAATTCTTCCTCTATACAATGGCTGGCTCGTTGCTCATGTTATTGGCCATTCTTTACATGGGCACAACCCTTCAAACCTTCGCCCTGCCAGAGTTGATCGCCGAAAATCAAGCTTTTGCCGACCTGCAGAACGTGCTGTTCATCGGATTTTTCGTTGCCTTCGCCATCAAGGTGCCCGTTTTCCCCTTCCATTCCTGGTTGCCTGATGCCCATACGGAAGCCCCAACGGCGGGCTCGATCATTCTGGCCGGTGTCTTGCTCAAGATGGGAACCTATGGGTTTGTGCGTTTTAACTTGCCTCTCTTCCCTGAAGCATCCTTCCAGTTCGCGCCCTTTATCGCCGTCCTGGCCATCATCGGCATTATATACGGGGCCATCGTCTCCTTCGCCCAAAAGGATGTGAAGAAACTGGTAGCTTACTCCAGTATCAGCCACCTTGGTTTTGTGACCCTTGGGATTTTCGCCTTAAACAATGCCGGTATTCAAGGCGGTATCCTTCAAGGCGTCAACCACGGTATTAGCACCGGCGCTTTGTTTTTCCTGGTAGGGATTCTCTACGAACAGCGCCATACGCGGGAAATGTCGGACTATGGAGGCGTGTGGAAGATCATGCCCGTATTCAGTGTTCTTTCGCTCATTGTGGTTCTCTCCAGTATGGGCTTGCCGGGTCTGAATGGCTTCGTCGGTGAATTCACAATTTTGTTGGGATCGATGGGTGCGCCTTCTCTGGCGCCGACGGCGTGGATATATACCGCCTTTGCCACGACCGGCGTCATTCTGGCCGCCGTTTACCTCTTGTGGATGTTCCAGCGAGTGTTTATGGGTCCGGTCACCAACCCCGGTACCAAGAAATTGCGCGATCTGAATGTCCGCGAACTGGCCATCATGCTCGCTTTCATCCTCTTCATCTTCTGGATCGGCATTGCCCCCACACCATACTTCAACCTGATGGATACCTCTGTCTCCCAATTGGTGTCCGACATCAGTTCGAGTGTAATCGCCATGCCCTAGTTTATGACTCAGGATACGCTTTATTTCGTACATATTAGCGATACACATTTCGGACCTACGCCCGGTTATAGCCGGCATGGGCAGGTTGCCTTGCCTTGCGCCCAGCGGCTTGTAGATGTCATTAACGACTTGCCCGTTACACCTGACTTTGTGATCCATACCGGCGATGTCGTGACCGATCCACATCCTGCGTCATACGCCCTGGCTGCAGAGACCTTCGCCGACTTGCGCGTGCCAATCTATTATGTGAACGGCAATCATGATGCAGCTCTGGATATTAAGAACTATTTGCCAATGGGACCCAAAGAGGAGAATACGGCCGATCCTGGTGTCCTTTCCTATGCCTTCGAACGTAAAGGATATCGCTTCTTGATCCTCGATGCCCATGGCCCCATAGAAATTGACCCGCAAGGCTATCTCTCTGAGTCGCAAATGGAGATTGTGCGGCAGGAAGCCCGGCCTGATGGCCCGCCCTTGATCATATTCATTCATTACCCGACGCTGCCCCTGGACTCGCCGTGGATGGATAAAAACATGTTAATTACCAACGGTGATGATTTTCACCGTGCCTTGTTGCCGGCCCGCCGGCGACTGCGCGCTGTTTTCTACGGACATGTCCACCGCTCTATGCAGACCATTCGGGATGGTATCGTTTATGCGGCTGTTGGCAGCACCTTTGCCCAATTTACCGCCTGGCCGAACGATAAAATCATCGATTACGAATCCCAAGCATTGCCCGCCTTTAATTTCGTTCACCTCATGTCGCAGCAGACGATCATTCACCAACATACCTTCCCACGTCCATAACCAGGCACGGGTTTATGATTGAGCGTGGGCCGTGAAACCGAGAATCAACCTATGACAGTCGAACGAGTAATCGGCGCTTGCCCCCATGATTGCCCCGACACCTGTGCCGTTGTCACCGAAGTGCAAGACGGCCGTGCTGTTCGCTTCCATGCTGCTGAGGACCATCCCATAACGCAAGGCTGGCTCTGCGCCAAAGTGCGACCTTATCTCGACCACGTTTACCACCCTGACCGCCTCAAGCATCCTTTACGGCGCGCCGGACCCAAGGGCAGCGGGCGTTGGCAGAAGATATCTTGGCCGGAAGCCCTGGCTGAAATCGGTTTACGATGGCGAACGATCATTGCCGAATACGGCCCGCAAGCCATCTTACCTTACAGCTACAGCGGCACATTGGGTTTGGTGCAAATGACCGTATCCAGCGCGCGCTTCTGGAACCGGTTGGGCGCCAGTCGCCTGGAGCGTTCCATTTGCGGTGCCGCCGCCGAGTATGCTGTCAATGCCACCCTTGGCGCGCGACATAGTCCCGCCTATGAAGACGTGCTGCACAGCCGCCTCCTCATTATCTGGGGCTGTAACCCCGTATCTACCGCTCCCCATTTCATGCCCTTTTTAAGAAAAGCGCAGCGTAACGGCTGCCAGCTTGTGGTCATTGACCCGCGACGTACACGCACGGCCAAAGGATGTGATTGGCATATCACCCCTAAACCGGGCAGTGATGGGGTTTTAGCCCTTGGCTTGGCCCACGTCATTTCCCGTGAGGGCCTGCACGACGAAGCGTGGCTGGCGCAGCATACCACCGGCTGGCCACAATTACGCCAAAGATTGCAGGAATACCCACCCGAACGGGTAGCGGCCATTACCGGGCTGGATAGCGAGGACATCCTCAAGTTGGCCCGCTTGTATGCCATAACGGATCCAGCCCTGATCAAGATCGCCGATGGCTTACAACGTAACCTCAATGGTGGCCAGACTGTACGCGCCATTTGTGCTCTGCCTGCCCTGACCGGGCAGTACGGCCGTCGCGGAGGCGGCCTATCCTACAGCACCAGTGGTTATCTAAACTGGGACGACACGGCCGTAAATTATTGGGATCAATGCCCACCTCCTGCCCGCAAAATCAACATGAACCGCCTGGGAGCCGCTTTACTTGGCGAAGGTGAGGATCCTCCCATCAAATCATTATTCGTATTTGGTTCCAATCCCGCCGCCATTGCGCCCAACGCCGGTCGTGTGGTGGCCGGCCTGCAGCGTGAAGATCTCTTCACTGTCGTCCACGAGCTATTTATGACTGACACCGCCGACTATGCAGATATCATCCTGCCCGCTACCTCGCAGCTTGAGCAAACGGATCTGCACAAGGCGTACGGGCACACGCACTTGACTTATAATCAGCAAGCCATTCCGCCGCTTGGAGAAGCCAAAAGCAATTGGAAAGTGATGGGCCTATTAGCCCAGGAAATGGACTTCGCCGAATCATGGCTCCATCAGACCCCTGACGAACTGATCGAGGAGATACTGGCTGCCACAACCGTCACAAATCCGGCTCTGGAAGGAATAACCCTTGATCACCTCAAACAGAATCATTTTGTGCCGCTCAAATTCGAACCGCAAGTTCCCTTTGCCGGCGGCAGGTTCCCCACTCCCAGCGGCAAAGTGGAGCTGTATTGCCAATTACTCGCCGACCAAGGATTGGACCCCTTGCCAGGTTGGGTAGAAAGGGAAGATGATGGTTTGGGTGCCAATGGAAAAACCAAAGGAGATTTCTTACCCGAAGAGGCGCTCTATCTGATCAGCGGCGCTGCCCATCATTTCGTCAGCAGCAGTTTCGCCAACCAGCGGGGCCTCCTGCGTCGTGAAGGGGGTCCCTTTGTGGAGATACACCCCCAGGATGCGTTGGCCAGAGATGTCCAGGATGGCGACAAGGTGATCCTGGAGAACGGCCGTGGTTGGTTTGAATCTCGCGCCATTGTGACCGAGAATATTCGCCCTGGCGTCCTGGTTTCTCCTAAAGGACGTTGGAGCAAACTGAGCAACGGCCGTAATGTGAACTGGACCACCTCAGACGCGCTCGGCGACATGGCAGGCCAGAGCACCTTCCACAGCAACCGCGTCTGGCTACGAAAAAAGACAAATCTGCATAATCAGCGTAATCTTTGATGTCTTTTTTTCTTCGCAGCCCGCGGGTCTGAGATTGCATTTCATATGCTCCGCACCTCAAGTGTGGTATTATTGTGAAAAGTAGAACAAACCGAAAAGGTCAATAAATCATGGAGTTTAACCCCCCCGGAATAAACCTTGTTTTAGCTGCACCCGTGATTGTGGTCGCTATCACAGGCATGTTTCTGATGTTCCTGGAGCTTTTCGTCCCCGGATTCGTCAAGAGATGGTCTGCCTGGATTGCTTTGATTGGCCTGGCCATTGCCTTGCTGCTCACCGTGCGCCAATGGGGCCAACCTGGAGCGACTTTTGTCTCACCCGACGGCTCGCCCATGCTCGTGCTCGACAATTTCGCTGTATTCCTCAATGTGATCTTTCTGCTGACCGGAATGCTGACCATCCTCATTTCCGTTGATTTTCTACGACGTACCGAACTCGACCGGTCCGAATATTACATGCTCATGCTCTTTTCCATTACCGGTATGATGCTGATGGGCATGGCCAACGACCTGATCTTGATTTTCCTGGCCCTGGAATTGTTATCAATTCCCCTTTACATTATGGCCGGCCTCGCCTGGCCGCGAGTAGATTCAGAAGAATCGGCCATGAAATACTTCCTCCTGGGAGCCTTTTCTTCCAGCGTATTCGTCTTTGGCATCGCCCTGATTTATGGCGCGACCGGTACTACCGCTCTCCCTGAGGTGCTAGAGTCCATTGGCGATCCCAATGGACTGCTGCTGGCCGGGGTTGCCTTCCTCCTGGTTGGATTCGGCTTCAAAATCGCCGCCGTGCCCTTCCAGATGTGGACGCCCGATGTCTACGAAGGTGCGCCGACATCTGTTACGGCCTTTATGTCTGTGGGAGCCAAGGTTGGCGGCTTTGCTGCGCTCCTGCGCATCCTGCTTGGCGCGTTGCCCGATCTGGGGGATGTGTGGGTTCCGGCCATCGCCATCCTCTCGGCCTTGACGCTCATCGTCGGTAATGTGGCCGCCATCATGCAGCAGAATATCAAGCGTATGTTGGGCTACTCCAGTATCGCCCATGCCGGCTTTATTCTGATCGCCTTGGCCGCCAGCGTTGATAGCCCCAACGGCATTAGCGCGGCTCTCTTTTATATGTTCGCCTATCTCTTTACCAATTTAGGTGCCTTTGCCATCGTCATCGCCATGGAACGTACGCAAGGCCAGGGTGTTCACCTGGATGACTATAAAGGCTTGGCCAAGCGGCATCCCTGGATGGCCCTGGCTATGGCCTTCTTCATGTTATCCTTGACGGGCATTCCCTTGACCGGCGGTTTCGCGGCCAAATTCTATGTGTTGCGCGCGGCCCTTGAAGCAAACCTCATCTGGCTGGCCCTCATCGGCGTGATCACCAGCGTCGTCTCCGCCTTCTATTATTTGCGTGTTGTTTACCTGATGTACATGTATGATGGCGAAGCGGAGTTGATCAAGAATCGTGCCCTGGTCACGGCCGTCTGGATCACCGCCATTGCCACCCTCTTCCTGGGTATCTTACCGGCATGGGGCTACGATTTCGCCCGCGACGCCGTGCTTGGAAGCGCTCAACTTCTACTGGCTGGCGGTTAACCCTCTCTTCCAAAAAAACTTACAAGTCAGAGCATCACCGTCGTCTAGCTTTGTTCATCACCCTTGCTGCAACAAAAGTGCTTGGCCACTCGATCGAGAGCTGCAGATCTGATTCGGCAGGTTATCTAGTGTGTGGCCTGTTGAGCCAATGGCTCGATGCAAAAACTTCTAAATCTCGGAAGCTAAAGGCGCGATGCATGAACCAATGGCAATTTACTAGAGCTACGGGGCAGGATATTTGTTGCGTGTTAAGGGTCGTTATCGCCATAACAAGTTGTAGTAACGATGGGCTTCAAAAGACTTATACAAATTGAATAAAACAGCCTCCTGGGTCGGATTAAGACCGAACGCGACTTTCCGAAAACCACTGGTTGCAAATGCATTTCAATTTCTGGAACTTTTTAGCCGGAGCTGGCGTCTAGGATACAGAAATGGGACAACTACGCTAAACAAAAAGATCTTGCGACATTGGTAAATCGCGGATCGATTTACAAGGGAGACTACATGGGCTAGCACCCACCACCATGAACGTAAAGCAACCTTTCCAGGTTGCGATCAAGCTGGAAAGCTTGATTTGCGAAGGAGGCATAAGATGAGCATGAGAGCGATTGTAATTTGGGTATTTCTAGCAATCACAATACTTATTTTTGCAGGGTGTTCCTGGGCGGCGCAGGAAGAAACCCCCGTTTTACAAAGCCTTCCCGCCGCTACTGCAGTTTCCAATGAAATGGCTGTGGCTGAAGTAATGGTTTTTGAAGCAGAAGCCCCGCTTGAAGCCATGCCATCAGTGCCGGAACCCTCCGGTGAATTTAACACCGAAGAATATGACCGGATTTACGAAAATGAATTCTTAGAAGCGCTCAGCAATCCCTTGTCGACCGTTTCCATAGATGTCGATACCGCATCATATAGCAACGCGCGCCGCTTCATCAATGACTCGCGGCTTCCACCACAGGATGCGGTACGCATAGAAGAATTCATCAACTATTTCAACTATGATTACCCCCAACCTGAGGATGAACATCCGTTTTCCATCAACGTCGAAGTATCCGAAGCACCCTGGAGCCCTGATCACCAGTTGGTTCATATTGGCTTGCAAGGGCTGGACGTGCCCAAAGAAGAATTACCCGACAGCAATATGGTCTTCCTTCTGGATGTATCCGGTTCGATGAACGAACCAAATAAGCTACCTTTGGTGAAACGAGGCTTTAAACTATTAGTCGAGCAAATGTCTGAAAGGGATTCGGTGGCGATTGTCGTCTATGCAGGCGCTGCCGGCCTGGTACTGCCGCCGACGAATGGTGACAATAAAGCTGCCATCTTGGAAGCGATTGAAAACTTGGAGGCTGGCGGCTCGACTGCCGGCGGAGAAGGCATTGAATTAG
The DNA here is from genome assembly GCA_009937635.1 of Chloroflexota bacterium. GTDB lineage: Bacteria > Chloroflexota > Anaerolineae > Promineifilales > Promineifilaceae > JAACFF01. The sequence continues at coordinate 2,670 of JAACFF010000154.1, read as the reverse complement.
CCTACCAGGTGGCCAGGGAAAATTTCGTTCAGGGTGGAAATAACCGCGTTATTCTAGCCACAGACGGTGACTTCAATGTCGGACCATCAAGTGATGGCGAACTCGTCCGGCTTATTGAGGAAAAGCGGGATGAGGGTATCTTCTTATCGATCTTGGGTTTTGGGACAGGAAACCTGAAAGATTCGAAAATGGAGCAGCTGGCGGACAAAGGCAACGGGAATTATGCTTATCTGGACTCAATTCGCGAGGCAAATAAGGTATTGGTCAGCGAAATGGCGGGGACCCTTTTAACCATCGCCAAAGATGTCAAAATCCAAATTGAGTTTAATCCGGCCAAGGTCAAGGCCTATCGTTTGATCGGCTATGAAAATAGATTGTTGGCCAAAGAAGATTTTGCGGATGACACCAAGGATGCCGGCGAACTTGGTGCCGGAACGGCCGTGACCTTCTTGTACGAGATTATCCCGGTGGGTGCAGATGAAGCTGTCCGGCCGACTCCGGAGTTAAAGTATCAGGACAGCGAGGTTTCCGACGAGGCGGAGCAGTCGAATGAATTATTAACCCTGAAACTGCGCTATAAGCAGCCCGATGGGAATGAAAGCATCCTGATGGTGCATCCCGTTCTAGATGAAGCTGTCACCCGCGATCGAACCTCGGATAATTACAGGTTTTCGGCCGCCGTCGCTGAGTTCGGCATGCTATTACGCGATTCATCGTTTAAGGGTGATGCATCATACACCGAAGTACTAGCGTTAGCCAAAGATGCTATGGGTGAAGATGAAGCTGGCTATCGGATGGAGTTTGTCCACCTGGTAGAGACGGCCGAGTTATTGGACGACTAAATCGCCTGATATTGAATACTCTAGCCTGAGACAGCCGATCGGCCGTCTCGGTGAAAAGCTTCAACAATAAATGATTGCGTATTCTAGCAACTTTGATGGTGTGGGTACCCCGGCGAGCTACTATTAACTACGGACAACTGCGCTCTTCTCTTGAGCAATAATGGTGTCCATTGACTATAGTGGGACGAGTCTCGATACGGGCGAACCACCGAAGGAAAAAGAAAAAGAGCTAGAGCTGTTCCATTGGAAAGATGGTAGCTGGGCACAACGGACTACGTCGCTTGATACGACAAAAAACATCATCTGCGCGGAGGTTTTCTCTTTTTCATCAATCGCTGTTTTTGAACCCAATTTGCTGCCGGATATCGGCTCGATCACTGCTCCCAATGTCCCAATGCTAGTAGGTGTTGAACTAGCAACCAGCACAACCTTTACCGATCCCAACGAAACCGACACGCACACTGCGCTTTTGGATTGGAGTGACAATTCCGTTATGGAGGGTACGGTTATCGAAAGTGGTGGCTCTCATGTCTGCACGGAACCCGGCGTATATACGGGTATGAGGCACAACAGCCGGAAAATTTACGGTAGAGTTAACATAACTAGACCAAACAGGGGTTGGGTATTTATGATAAGACGGAGACGTCAACGCCTCCGTCTATCCTCAGGACCTACCGCATGCCTTTCAACGTGATAGGCTTAGGGGGCAAAGCTGTCACCAGGGGCAATGCTAGCGGGCGGGTACGCCTACGACTGTAAACTCCAAATCGGGCGATGGCTCACCTGGCGTAAAGTCGCCAAAACGGGCGTTGACCGCGTAAATGGTGCTGCCGAACTTGGCGGCAGTGGTCGGGACGCGGAACTCGTCGCTCGTAATGGGCTCGTCGCTCAAGACACCGGAGGTCAGCGAGGGGTCTAGGGATACGATGCCGATCTGGTTTGTAAAGTTTTGCACCACGTACAGCGTTTTACCGGCCAGGACCAGGCCATCTACATCCGGAACGTCGTCGCCTCCAAGATCGATCTTGAACGCTTCACCCGTCATGGGATCCACTTTATAGAGGCTTTCAAAGCCCGTGTTTGCGAGGATTAGCCATCTGCCATTGGGCGTGGCCTCGATGCCGTTTGCGTTGACGAAAAGATCCGGGTCAAAGTCGAATCCGTCACCAAGTGGGATCTCCTGCACGGCCGAGGGATCCGGCAACTCGCCCCGCGGTCCCAGGGGTACCTTGTAGAGAACAGGCCGGCCGGAATCCGTAAAATAGGCTGCATCCCGGGTGATGACGACGTCGTTGATGAACACACCATCAAGCGGATACTCTGCCAGTTGGACGCCGGTCTGGGCGTCATACACATAGGCCGATCCAGGAATGGGACCTAACAAGGGTCCACCACCGGCCACAAAAATGAAGTTGCTGCGCACATCCACGGCCAATCCAACGGCAATGCGACCTTCTTGTGGTGGGACGACAACCTGACCCTCGCCGGTGCGCAGATCACCCCCGTACACCCCGCCGTGCAATAGCGAGCCGACGTAGAAACTGCTACCATGCCCCATGGCGATTCCTTCGGGTTGCCATCCGTTGGGCACATTAAACACGGGTGGGAAAGTTTCACTGTGATGAGCAACCACTGGAAGCGCAACTGCCAGCAGAAACGCCAGCAAAATGACCACGAAAGCTGCCAAAGGCAGCCTACTCTTTGCCAGTTTCGTAAGGACTACTTTCGAGACGATATGTTTTTCTTTCATGATTAGATTTCAACTCCTTATACACGATGTGAATACTTAACAAAATTGCGAAGATGCCTCGTCGACAAACAAAGCAAC
>JAACFF010000153.1 GCA_009937635.1 Chloroflexota bacterium | reverse complement strand
CCGCGAAACCGAAATTCTCGGCCATCCAGCCGCCAAGCAGTGCACCAAAGAAAGCGCCCAGGGCCAGTGAGCCCATTAACAATCCCTGCGTCGCCCCAATACCGGCAACCGACAAACGACCAGCCAGGGCTGGGCCGGCCAGATCGACCCAGGCGATGCCCACGAGCAGGATAATGTACATCGCCAGGGGCAGAATGGCAGGCACGTTGCCAACCATCGCCAGAACAATCAAAATAACGGCCGCCGCCAGGCGCATGAGCAAAGAAGTCATGAATACCGGGTTGGGCCCCTTCTTCGCCATCCAACTGCCAGCAGCACTAATGATGAGCAGATTGACGACGGCCGTGACCGAAAGCGCCGTTGCCGAGAGGGCTGGATTAATATTGAAGACTCGTTGCATATAGTTCGGGTACTGGCTTTCCAGGACAGATTGGCCCATGCCATTGATGGCCGTAGCCAGCAGGAACAGGCCGAACGTGGTCAGCAGTATCGTGCCCAGAGTTTGCTTTTTCGCACTGGAATCTGCATCTTGCGCAGGCGCAGCAGTCTGACGTAGGCGCTCAGTCGCTTCTTTGTTGGTAGCAAATACGATGAAGAAACCGATGAAGGGTACGACCGCAACAACCAAAAAACGGGCCTGGAATGACAATCCGACCTGCGTCAGGCCGGCAATTAGCAAACCGCCGACCAACTGTCCTACGATAGCCACCTGGTTAAGACGCGTTAATTTGGTCGATTCCGTCTCCTGGACAAATCCTCCGCCAACGATGAGTGAAGGGTTGATCATCATCAATGTTGCTACACCTAAACCAGTGAAGATGGCGGCGATAGCGAATACGAGATCTTCATTGGCAAAAGCGAAGACGAGAGCGCCAACCGACAAGGCGATCAGACCGCCCAGCTGCGCGAGGCGGTGGGCGAAGTATTTATCGGCAAAACCACCGACACACTAACCGAAAGTAAAAATGCTTGTCTAGAAATCGCTTTCAATTCTGGTGAGCAGTCCGCTTCGCCAATTTCCTGCCGTTTCGCTAGTTTGGCCCAAACAGGTGGCAGTCGCTCGATACTACTAACATGTCCTTGATCCGGTGTGCCAAAATCAGAATAAACATGCAAGATTTTGCCAACACCAGAGGTAATGAGGCGCAGCATACACATAGGGCAAGGCGCTTGGGAGGTAAAGATGGTATAAGCGCGCATATTGGGAGATGGCTCATCTTTAAGCGAATCTTCCAACTGGTTCATTAAGACCATTTCACCGTGCAAATCACCGCGAAAGTATGGAACAAATTGGCGGTTGTGATCTTGGAAGATGAGCGTCTTGTCTTTGACAATGCACCCACCTACGCCAATGTTGCCTTCTTTTATGGCTTGGATTGCCTGAGAAACAGCCGTTTTTGCCCACCTATCATGCACAAATTCAGCATTCGGTTCATACGCCGCAATCAAGGCCTCTAGCTCGCCAATCGTTTGGCCTGCCTTAGTAAATCCCATAACAAACTTGTAGGGCGCACTTAAGTGTGCGCCCCTTGTCATTACAAAGTCACATTCCCAAACGCCTGCGGCCAGACGGTCGGCCGTTCTTCGCCGTTGCGCCGGCGTTCTTCATCGGCCAGCCAGCAGAGAATCTTCCACGCTATCCCGGCAGCTACATAGCCAAAGGTGTTCGAGGCGTCGAGATAAGGCGCGTATTCCACAACATCCGCCCCAACTAGATTCACCTTGCCCGATTTGCGGACGTGCCAGAGAACGTCCCAGCACCAGTTGGCATCCAGACCAAATGGTTCCACGGCCGAACTGGCACTGTTGTAAATGGGATCTAACCCATCGACATCAAAGGAAATGTAGGTTGGCCCGTCACCGACCACTGCAATGATCTCTTCCGCCATCTCTTTTGGTGGTGTATGGCGGCATTGATCCGCGTATTTAACCGTGACGCCGAAGTTCTTGGCATGGCCGCCGACAAGCGCCGTCATACGGCCGCGCACGCCCATCGTAATCATCCGTTCCGGGTCTAAATACCCTTGCTGCATATTATTGGTAAACTGATTTCCTGAGTGGTATGGATAGGGGAAATCAGCATAGGTCACCAAATCATAATGACCATCAAAATGAATACACCCCAACGGCCCCCAGCGCTTGCCCAGCGCATTAATGGGCACATAGCTGACCGTGTGGTCGCCACCCAGCGTAAACGGTGAACAACCGGCCTCGCCTACAATCTTTTCGAAATGGCTGATCGCCGTTTCTACTTCGTCGCTCAGGTTGTATTGTCCATAGGTATCAACGTTGCCATAGTCGATGATACGCGCCCAATCAAAAGGAATGTCGAACTTACCATCCGGCCGCGGTTCGGTCGTGCCCATAAAGTTCTTTGACAGCTCACGAATCATCTTCGGACCAAATTTATGGGAAGCGTTCATGGGTGCCGATTTTTCAAATGGCAGCCCGACAACAGCAATATCAGCGTCTTCTACTTCCCGCGAGAAAGGAGCCATAAAAGCGCCCAAGTACTCTTTGTTGAGACCACTTAAAAACTCGATTCCTTGGCCATGCAGTGCTTTGACCCGTGACAGGTGACGCGCCACATCAGGATCAATGCCGTCACTGCTGCGTGAGTTATTCCACAAATCTTGATATTTTTTTAGCCGCTCCTCTGGAATTGGCGGATGCTTTTCTACGTTATCAGTCATCAAAAGTCTCCTGTAAACAGTAAAAGATCTGCGAGGTCTGCAACCGCAGGTCGCTCAAACCTCGCAGGTCCAGAACATTATGAATTTTCAGACGCAAAATCGGCCCGCAGTTGTTCTTCGGTTAAACCGTAATTACTTTCGGCTTTTTCCCAGAAAGGTGCCCAATGGTTTTCTAAAACTTGCACTTCTGTGCTGCCAGACATCAACGTTTTGTACCCTTTGGCTCCTGGCATACGCACAGATTTACCTGGACGTGGCTTGGTGTTTTTAATGATGTTGGCAAACTCATCTGCTTTGGCTTTTACATCTTCGAGCGGGCCAAACACAGAGGGATCAAATGCCATGAAGAAGCTGCCCCCCACGCTGGGATACTCAGCTTTCTGCGCAAATTCAGCGATGCGTGGCACATGTGGTGTGATACGCCCAATTGGATTGATGATAGACGTTAACCCTTCCATGAATAGATTCTGGGTGTAGGTGCGTGGATGTGCGATTTGCCCCGCAGCCGTGTAATCACTAACACGCCCCATCCCTTCGATTTGCACAAAATACGGTCGTGGATCATCCGTCAATTCACCCGTTTCTGGGTCGATAAGCCACTTGCCTTTCATCTTACGCCCTTGTAAATAGGCAGTGGCGACATCTGCGTCGTAAAATTCTGCCAATTTGGTACTCATCCAAATAGGTTCTTCCTCACCAGAAGGGATAATGCCATCCCACGGGGGAACCGCTAATTTGTTTTCCATGCCACCAAATGGAGCGGCCAACGGTGGCGAATTGTTGGCCGCTAATGCCGCCATATCTTGTTGATAGGCCAACCATGTATAAGCGGCATAACTGCCACAATCATTGTGGTTAGCACCCATCACATAAGCTACACCTGTTTCTTTTGCTTTTTTGATGGCAAGATTGGCCATCGTTACCAACGTGTATTGACCGGAAGATCGATGACCATCGACAACGGCCCAAGCGGGACCTTCATTCACGATTTCTGGCTCCGCTTTGATGTCCAGGTTATCAGTCATCAATGTTAAAATTGGTGCCTCAAAAACACCTAAACCTTGATTAAGTTTGCCTTGACGATGAGCAAAGCCAATAACATAAGCCATCGCATCGGCGTGGGGGTCACTTGCACCGGCAGCCAGCCAATACCGTTTGACCATGTATTCAATAAATTCAACATTTTCGGTTAATGTTTTTGCATCATTATCTGCCATCATTTCCTCCGGTTAGGCTGTGCCAGCCAAGGTGTTATACGCAACTTCACTTAATCCAGCAGTAAATCCACCATCTACAGCAATGCTTTGACCATTGATAAAGGCGCAATCGTCAGACGCCAAAAAATGAATGGTGGCGGCAATTTCTTCAGGTTCCGCAATACGACCCAGAGGAACAGCCTTGTATTCCATTTCAAGTTGGGCTTCGCCGCCTTCGGCGTGTGCCATTGGGGTGTTGACGGAGGTTGGGCAAATGACATTGACCCGAATCTTACGCTCATACAGTTCGATGGCCGCGGTGCGGGTGACGCCAACGACTGCCCATTTTGAGGCAACGTAAGGAGCCAGATACGCAACCCCTTGTACACCAGCGACCGAGGCGACATTGATGATACTGCCGCCATCATTCATACGAGGCACGCCATGTTTGATGCCGGCCACAACACCCATTGTGTTGACGTTGTAGCAGAAATCAAAGTTCTTACGTTCCGACTCCATGAGGTGGTCATACCCGGCGTTGACGCCGGCCACGTTGGCAATGATGTCTATCTTGCCGTAGGTATCAACGGCCATCTGCATCAAATTCTCGACATCTTCTTCCTTGGACACATCGGTGCGGCAGAACGTGGCTCCGATTTCGTCAGCCATCGCCTGTCCCGCATCTTTGCGCCCGGCAATAACCACTTTGGCTCCAGCATCTATGAAGCGTTCGGCTGTGGCCAACCCAATGCCGGACGTGCCCCCGGTAACTACGGCAACTTTATCTTTAAGCGAGAAGAATATACTCATTTTTAGACTCCTTATCTTTTTATGGCGACACGACATCCCTAGGACATCGTTGTCAGGTCTTTGTCATCAATATCGAAGGAGCTCAGCGGGGCCGGACGGCCGGGCGTCCTTCACCATTACGGCACCGCTCCTCGTCTAACAGCAGGCAAAAAATCTTCCAGACGAGTCCGGCGGCCAAGCAGCAATTAAGTAGAATTACTTTCTTAGATGACTAACAATGGCGTCAAAACCAAAAATGTCATAAGCTATGCTATATTCTGTTTCCGAGTCTGGCTGAGATGATTGCTTGACAATGGCAATATTTCTATCGACATCAACGTAAATCCACTGCCCGTGAATGCCGCTGGCCATAAAGGCTTCTTTACCAGGCGTATGACGTATCCACCAATAGGCGCGATAACTCCACTCATTTGCACCCAAAACATTACCTGCCAGTTGCTGAAGCACAGAACTGGGATTAGCGAATTTCTCGGTGGATCCACCAGCCTTCAGTTGCTTGATAATAGATGGAGAGACAATCTGTTGTCCATTAAACGCTCCATTGTTTGCTAACATCGCTGCAAAACGAGCCAAATCGTTTGGCGGTGCGCTTAAACCACCACCCGCAAAGAGGGTCCCGTTTCTATCTAACAAGATGTACGCCTCGCTATCAGTACCTAGTAAAGACCAAAGTTCTTCGTACATATATTCCCCAAACGACATGCCTGTGACGCGGTTAACTGCCCAGTTGACAACATCGACTTTGGGGGTTTGGTACTTAAATATTTCACCATGTTCATAGTTGGGATCTTTGGAAAGCGTAGCAAGATATTCATATATACTGCCAGCATATGTTTTCCCAGGGAGTGGTTCATTTAATCCAACAACCACCACATAATTTTGTACATCTGATTCCGGATCGACGTAATCCTCATTGAATGCCATCGCATTGGTCATATCAAGTACCTGGCCAAAGGTCGCATCACTAAAGGCTGTTGCATTCTTTAACTCAGGAAGGTGCTTTATGATAGGATCTTCTTCGCTAATAAGACCTTCTTCCACAGCCATAAGTGCAAAGAGGCCAGCGAATGATTTAGTTACTGACATCATTTGATGTGGTTTGTCAGGTGTCATACCATTTAAGTAATTTTCATAGACAATTTGGCCCTCTTGCACGACAACAAAAGAATCTGTAAATGTTTCCTTGAAATATGTTTCCATATCTACCAGCTGACCACTGGAACGGCCGTTTTCATCCGGTTTAGCAACTGACAAATCTGCAATGACTGGATAGATTGATTTGGGCAATGGACTAGGTTTTTCCGCATGAGGAATCCCCTCTGTAGGGAAAAACATACGCATATTTTGATAAGACCAGCGATTGTACGGTGGTGTCCAAAAGGCATTCGAACGATTGACGCGCTTGTCAGCGGGCGGCGGAAAGCCTTCCATAATTTGCAGCTCTGCCGCAGTGGCAAATTCATTGCATAATCTATTCATCATGAATTGTCTCCTTATTTGCTGAGCGAATTCGCTGGCCGCCACGAGATCCTTTACGTAGTTGAGCCAACTTCGTAAAACTCTCATCAAAAAAGTTTGGTCATTGGCGGCAGTTTGATATGTGGCCAATGACCAACTCTCTTGATTGCCTTCCAAACAATTAGTTCATCGTTGCCAGGTCTTTGTCGTCGATGTCGAAATAGCTCAAGGGTGCCATGCGACGCAGACCATCACTCTCGACCACCCATTGGTCTTCAAACCAGAGCAGCTGCGGTCCGTGCGTATCATCGAAGACTACGCAGGTCGGTTCGATGCAGAGGACCATGTTTTCTTCCAGCACTGCATCGTATTCCTGTTTGTCGGCAGGATTCATTTGCGGCATTTCGTCCATGTTGGTACCTAAACCATGACCGAGCATTACCAGCGGCATGCCCCGTTTGTCATGAGCATCGATAAACATTTCGACCATGGATGAAATTTTCATGCCTGGTTTGATTTTGGTGAGCAGTTCGTGGCAGTTGAAGATATTCCACTCGTAGGCATCACGAATCTTGCTGGTTGTTTCGCCCAAAATACGTGTACGGCCGTAATCTGTGGTGGCACTGCCGAACGTCATAATGCCACAGTCAGAACTAATCACTTCGCCTTCTTTGAAGACACGGCCGATCGGGCTCCAAATCATGCCCATGGCGCCGCCTGGTTCGTAGGAATAGGTGATGTTAAGGCAATGTTGTTCGACTGAGGGTTCCAGCGCAAAGAGCTGCGCCATACGCGAAGCAAGCTGAAAATCTACCCAGCCCGGCTCGACCTCGCTCATGCCTTTCCAGAGAATGCGGTTGTGCACTTCACACGAGGCTTCCATCAACTCCAGCTCCTCGGCACTCTTGGTCATGCGCTTCTTGGCCATCTCAAAACCCATCCCCACATACTGCACGTTAGGTGTTAATGCTTGCAGCGCCTGGAAGGCGCCCAGGTCGAGAATACCGTCAAAACCGATCCGTTTAGCACCCGGTCCGTTGGCATTGATAGCTTCGGCGGTGAGACGCGCCCAACGATTAGGCACCGAGCGCATATAGGATTCACTGCCGGATGAGCGTACGATAGAATCGGGCGTCCAAACTGCCCCTGGCTTAGCGGGATCGTAGAGGCCGCCGGCCTGGTACGGATGGCGCTCCTCAAAGCTGTCACTTAGCAGCACCGAAACCACACCTTCTTTTGAGATGAGGTATCCCATCAAGGCGCCATCCGACTCCGGGTGGAAGCGTGGCATAATATCAAAAGCGTAGCGTGTATTGCCATAATCCCACAGGTAAAGAAAATCCAGGTTGTGTTCTTTCATGAGGTCCCACACACGCTGGCTGCGATATGTGCGGATATTTCTGATCTTTTCTTCAGGGATTAAGTATTCCATTTTTGTCTCCTTTTGTTCTTCTATTTCCTGAACAGCCCAGATGATTCGACTTTCATCTACAAACTGGTTTGTGAATCGTGCTGTCCGGCGGTAGCTCGTTTCATTTAGCCTATCATGGCCTCCAGACAATGACCTCGTACGAATTCGCGAATCTCGTTTAGGTATTCTGCCAAACAAAATTGGGTCATTCTTACCAATTTTTATTGGCAAGAATTGGCAAATCTTATTGGTGCATTCTGACAATCAGAAATGGGACATTCTGTGAAACGTGTTTGAAGAGGTTTCCGGTATACTGAATCTGAATTGAAACCGGGTTTTTCACCGCGGACTTCTATTTGGCCTGGCGTTATTTGCGAAGAACCGGTTTTTCAGTGGAGAATTGAATGCTGCGAATTTTATTGGCCGATCGATTGGCATCCGCGCGCAGTGCGACGAGGTTGTTTCTATCCCGCCATCATGGTGAGTGGCAGATCGTCGCCGAGGCGGCGGATGAGGCTACCTTGCTGGCCTATCTTGGTGGTGCCTGTGTGGATGTCGTCATTATGCACGTCGCTATCGCGAAGGGGTCGCTGTCCGATCTCCTGAGGCAGCTGCATATTGCTTGCCCGCAGGTGCACATTTTGGTTTCCAGCGGCGATCCCGAATTGGAAATGGCCGCGAAAGCGGCCGGGGCCGATGATTTTATGTACTTGGGCGATCCACCATCGAAATTAGTCATAAAATTACGAATCGTTCAGGCTGAGCAGCTTTAGCTGACAGGCAAGTAGCACCAACCTAAATCAGATGAACGGAAGCCTTATTGTCATCACATTCGACCAGCAAGATCGCGCCGAGACGGTCTTCGACGCGCTGCACGCCATGCGCCGGCGGGCGATGTACAGCCTGGACGAAGCGCTGGTTGTTACCCGAAACCGGCAGGGTCAGGTGCGCCTGCACCATACACCTGTGCTGGCCAATACACAGGCGCCACGCACATTGGATGTGATTGCGGGACTGGTCTTCGCCGGAGAGGATGGGGTTGGTAACGGCCGTTACGCCACAACAGAAATGAAAAACGACCTGGCGGATGCCGGCTTCGATCTCAAATTCCTGGAGTTAGTCGGTCAGGCGCTGCAAGATGATTCATCGGCGATCTTCTTCCTGGTGAAACGAGCTTCTCTCGGGGACGCCAACGAAATCATCAAAGTACTTTCGCTGTTCCAGGGGCAGATTGCCCATACAACTATCGCACCAGAAGTTGAGGCGTACTTTAACCAGCTAACTGCTCAATAGGGATTCTCAAGGTCCAGGTAAGACACGCATGATCCGCAACGCGAATTTCCTCTTAATCGACTATTCGATATTGGACGGCCAGCGCGGCCGCTTCGGCGCGATTGGATGCTCCCAGTTTGGATAATATCTCGCTAACGTGATAGCTCACTGTAGACGGGCTGAGAAAGAGGCGCACGCCGATTTCATTGTTATTCAAACCGGCAACCATCAGCTTCAATACTTCTCGTTGGCGCTTGGTTAAGTCTGTACCGGGGCTCTTTGGGGCCTTTGTAGCCTGAATCAAAGCCTGCGTGGCTTCCGGGGACAGTGCCGTTTCTCCGGCGTAAGCGGCACGAATCGCGTCAGCTATTTCGAACTTAGAGGCGCCTTTTGTTAAGTAACCAACGGCTCCAGCTTGAATGGCGCCTTGTACCAGATCCTTTTCGACGAAGCTGGTCAGGACCAGAACCTGGGTATCTGGATTGGCTTCTTTAATGGCGCGGGTAGCCGCTATTCCATCCATATGCGGCAGCTGCATATCCATCAAGACGACGTCCGGAACAAGCCGGTTGCATTTTTGCAGCGCATCTTCGCCGCTGCGCGCTTCGCCGACCAGTTCAATGTCTTTTTCTTTGAGCAATGAAAGGCGAATGCCGTCGCGCAGCAGCTCGTGGTCGTCCACGGCAAGGACGCGAATCGGGGTTTTTAGTTCGTTCATTCGTTTTCCTGATCCTGGGGCTGCCAGATGACGGTGATCTCAGCCCCTTTTTTGAGTTCGCTCTTGATATCTAGTTTAGCATTAATCTGGCGAGCTCGCTCCTGCATATTCTCCAGACCGAAACCACCGTACTCCATTGTTTGCATATCAAAGCCATGGCCGTTATCGCGCACACTCAATGTTACCTGATCCGGCACATGATACAGTCCAATTGTCGCTTGCGTCGCTTCAGAATGCTTGATGACGTTATTGAGTGCTTCCTGGGCGATGCGATAGAGAGCAACCTGCACATCGTCAGGGAAGATCTGGTCGCTCACAATCGATGTGGTTGCCTGGATTCGTGAACGGCCCTCGATGCCTTCCCCTAGCTGCTGTAGCAGCTGCCCCAGCGATTTCTCGAGCAGAGACGACGGCCGCAGCTCCAGCAGTAAGATACGCATTTCGGCCAGCGCACCGCGTGAAAGACGGCGTAAATTATTCAACGCTTTACGTGTTTCCTCGGGATGTGTGTCCCAGATATCGGGAACGGTGTCAGAAATCGTGGCCACTGTGTATAGATTTTGCGTGACGGAATCGTGCAGTTCGCGGGCGATGCGATTGCGCTCCTCAGTTACTGCAGCATCGGCCAACTGCTGCGAGAGCTGGGTGTTCTCAATCGCTGCCGCGACATAGCCGGCGATTGTTTCGGCGAGGATGACGTCAGTTTCGTCAAACACGGCGGCCGGTTCGTCGCGCAAGATGCCCAGGACGCCGATGATTTCGCCGCGGCTGCGCAGCGGCTCTAGCAGCAGCGCATCAATATGTCGTTCGGTAAGCAGGGGAGAATCAGCTTCATCTTGTGACAGTAAACCGGCCGCCGTAAGGGCCTGTCCGGTGTGCGAAACCTGCTGCATCATGCGCGTCGCTACCAGGGGCAGCGTTTGGCCGACGCCGGCTGCGCGGCCATCGACCACGTCGCGATCGTAGCCAGCTAACAGATTTACTGCTTCCGTCTCAAGATCAAAGACATTGATAACCACAACAGCGGCATCAAACAAGGGTGCAACCATTTCACAAACGTTTTGCAGTGTATCTTGCAGATCGACAAAGGCGGCCACGGATTTCGCGATCTGGTTCAACGTGTTCAGTTCGGTTACCACGCGCGTCAATTCGGACGTGCGCTCCTCTACAAGCTCTTGCAGTTGTTCACGGTAATGTTCAAGTTCTTTCTCTGTCCGCGTGCGATCGGTGATGTCATTGCCGATACTCAGCGTTCCGATGACCTGGTTGTCACTGTCGCGCAGGCGTACATTGGCCCAGGAAATCATACGTTCAGCGCCATCTTTGGTAACGATAGGATTTTGATAATAGCGATTCGTATCGGTTTCCAGAAAACCACTGAAAACGTCCTGCATCTCTGTTTGCATGTGCGCAGGAATCAGGATGCGGAAAGCATCTTTGCCATCAACTTCTTCAGAGCTGAAGTGGGTGACCTTGGAGAAAAACGGATTGGTGTAATTAATGCGACCCTGGACATCCAATCCTATGACAACGAGCTCTATATTCTCCAACATTGAACGCCAGCGCCGTTCATTTTCCGCCACTTCGCGTTGCAAAACACCGGCCTTTACCACCTCATCGGCCAACACCAGGCTCATGATGAGCACAAGGCCAACGTAGCTGATGGGATAGAGCCCAACAAAGTTGGTGATGACGCCGAAGTCAATTAGGAAATCAAAGATTGTTCCCAGAATAATCGGCGCAATACCCAGCAGCAGCAGCGATGCAGCCCTCTGTTCACCGCGCCGGTACTGCTGCACAATTGCGTAAAAGATAAAGCCAAAGGTAACAAAAAATAGGGCGATATTGACAGTCTGCCAACTGCTAGGCGTACCCTCAATGGTAATGAATGTTTCTCCCCAGGGCATGGTGTTTTCCGCAACCCCAGTAATATCTGCATAGAGGATACTGTAGGGGGATAGTTGATTGATCAGCACAAGAACAGCCCAGACCAGGCTGAGTACAACAAGGAATAGACGCGGCTGAACGGCCGTATATGCGGCCACAAACCAAACTAGGACAATCAACGCCAGTCCGGTAACCGAAATGCCGATGCGCAGCAACGTCAAGATCTGTTCGTTAGTCGACGCCAGCCGATAACCTCCATCCGTCATTATGACGCCAGCAATCAAGAACGTAAGTAGGGAGAATAAAAGGTAGGAGCGATTATGCGGGTTTTGGCGCAACCCAATAAACATATGATAAGCTGACGAATAAAGGCTAATTCCAGCCGCAATGCCATATACAAATGGAAGGATGTTCATGAATCCACTTCTCACCCAAAGTAGTATAGCCCTTGGTTATACCATAAGAGAGGATTTTGGCTTACATGGGGATTTTAATTTAGGAAATGCTAGTTTTATGACTTTGAACCAAGTAACCACAGAGGGTTGCTTAGCAAACCCCCATCATCGTCTCGCAGATTTCTTTTATCGTGTATTTCTTTCGGCAATTGATGTAGGTGCTAACAGTCATTTCTCGACGAGATTTACAATTATGCTAAACGAACTTTGCTTAATCCCGACAACCGACAATTTCCTGCCCGTGCGGTCAGTGGGCTGTATTTATTGCCTTATCCACATATTACACGGCCTGTATAGAATATAAACACCTTTTTTTAACACCAAGGTCCCATATATGGGCGCGGACGGACTCGAACCTGTGACTTCACGGATGTGAACCTCTTATTTACACTATTGGAGAACGGATACGGAATGGGGTAGAACAGGCAATGATGCCAATCACAGCCTGTCTACCCCTTCCGCCGGTCACCTGGGGATTGAGGACCAGATGTGAACAGCGCTGCGAGCGCCAACTACGGATTGTCCCCCCAGGTTTACCAGGCTTCACCGTTAAGAGTGTGGCGCACTGCGAGTGCTCTAAGAGGTTTACGGCCGCCTGGGCCCGGCCAGGGCATCCAGTCATGAGCTCAAGGAGAATTCCATGAGCATCTACATCGGTATTGACTGGAGCCAAGATAAACATGATGT
>JAACFF010000552.1 GCA_009937635.1 Chloroflexota bacterium | reverse complement strand
TGCTTGCCGAGGGGTTGTCCGATCGCGAGATCGCGCAGAAGCTCGTCCTCGCGCAGGGGACGGTCAAGTGGTACAACAAGCAGATCTACAGCAAGCTGGATGTACACAGCAGGGCGCAGGCGGTGGAGAGGGGGAGGGAGCTGGGACTGTTCGACGAGGCCGAAAGGGCTTTGCTCAGCGGAACAATCACTTTTCTTTTCACCGACATTGAGGGCAGTACACAACTGTGGGAGCAGCATCCCGATGAGATGGGTCCTGCGCTGCAACGCCATGATTATTTGCTGCGCCAGGCGGTCGAGGAGAAGGACGGCCGTGTCTTCAAGACGGTTGGCGATGCTTTTTGCGCCGTTTTTGAAGAGGCAACGAAAGCCCTTTTAGCCGCCGCTGCGGCTCAGGCTGCCTTGTGGGCACAAGATTGGGGAGAGACACCGATCCGGGTGCGCATGGCTTTGCATACCGGGACGGCCGAGCTGCGAGATGATGACTACTTTGGGCAGTCCGTCAACCACATGCCATGTACTTCGTGACGCTGGCCGAATGCGCTGAGATTGAGCTTCACGGGGTCAGGCAGGAGTATTGGTATGCGCGCCTGATGGATGAACTGGACAATATCCGTACCGCATTTAATTGGGCTATCAGTGGTGTGGATGTTGAACTTGGGGCGCGTCTCGTTGCTGCTCTGCGTGATTTTTTGTATTTCACGGGCTTGTTGTTGTCGGAAAGCTCTGCCTGGATCGATCGAGTTTTGGAAGCTGAAGGGAGAATACCACCTGTTGTGCGTGCCAAAACAACCAATACCTACAGCCGTGTAGCATATGCTCGTGGAGAATTTGCTAAGGGTGCGCGTCTTGCTCGCCAGGCGCTTGCCCTTGCCCGTGAAATCAACGACATAGAAACTTGTGCCTGGGCTTATCTCTTCATAAGTATTCATTCGACGGCATCTTATGTCCAAATCAAGGAACTCTATACACTTGCTGAAGAGGGGCTGAGCTTGTTTCGCGAACTAGATCACAAGGCAGGAATTGCCCTAGGGCTAAATACGCTTGGCGAACTTGCGCGCCTGGATGGCGATTACGCCCATGCCCGTCGCGCCTATGAGGAATGCCAGGCTGTATCCAAAGAGACGGGCAACAGACGGCACGAAGCTATCAGCAGTGCCAATCTTTCATATATTGCCTACCACGAGGGCAACTATGATCAGGCAATCGACTGTGGTAAAAAGGCCTTGGCTTTATCGAATTCTTTACAGATGGAGCATATGAGTGCTTGGTTTCTAGCTGCGATAGCGGGAGCTATCGGAGCCAAGGGTAAACCCTGGCTGGCGGCGCGTTTATTGGCAGCTTCTGAATCGCAAATGGAAGCCATGGGAGCCAGCACCCAACCGGCGGATAAATTTGAACTCGATCAATTCAAAGAAGCGATCAGGGAACAACTTAGTGATGCTGAATTCAACGAAGCCTGGGCTGAGGGACGGGCAATGTCATTCGTGGAAGCCATCGCCGAAGCAATGGGAGGAACCTAACCAATAATTTCAACACCGACAATCCAGGATGTCCTAAAAGCGAGGAGAATTATTGGAAAATACCTGTGATGAACCGTTGTTGATTGCCGGTGTTGGGACGCACACACTAGATATCATATCATGAGCTAATTTGACTTGACGGCTAGAGATCCAGCGGCCAGATCGCTTGCGACATATCTTTTCCTATCGCGTAACGCGCTGCGTTGACGCCGGACAGGACAACGGTCCAAACCCCGGAACCCGGCTGGGTCCAGTGACCGGCCAAGTATAGACCGGATACAGGCGTCTTGTAGGGCAGTCTGCGCGGCCCGGCTTGCCCTACGCTGTTGGCCCAACCATAAATTGGTCCTAGCCGTTGCAAGGGATATTTTTGCTGTTCTTCCTCTGAAGCACCGACCATGAACGTGATGTGTTCACGGAGGTCGGGCAGCACCTGCTCTGCCAGGTCAAGCAGGCTTTCAGCATATGCGGCGCTGGCAGACGGCGAAAGGCGTGCACTCTCAGCCGGGATAAAGGACTGAATAATCACCAGGTGTTCGCCTGGCGGCGCTAAAGTGTCATCGATTACTGTGGGTACATGGACGGCCGCCGATTTGGGGTTTCCATGCAAAGCGGCCGTGTAAGCATCCTCCAGATCCCAGGAAGAGAGCAGGGTCACTTTTGGAATTCCCAGTGCTTGAACATCCAGATCGGTGGCCAAAAAGAGACCCAGAACCGATGCAGAAGGTTCTAGATCGTTGATTTTACGCAAATAGCTCGTTGGGACCTGATCAGCTTCAATCAGATCCTGGAACGTCGTACGCACATCGATATTGGAGATAACCGCGGGCGCGTCAACCTCCTGTCCATTTTGCAATTCGATGCCCTGAACCTTTCCTCCGGCAACCCGTATATTTTTCACGGGCATCTCCAGGATTAACTCGCCACCATGTTTGGTCACGCCCTCGGCGAAGGCGGCAGCCATGTTTTGGAAGCCGCCCTGGCAATAATATGCGCCTTGCTCGATGTAGCTGGCCATCATGATGGACCATAAGAAGAAAGAAAGGCGTGATGGCGGTAAGGCGAGATAGGGATATAAGACAGCGTATACCGATTTCAATCGCGAATCTGAAAGGTACCTGTCAAGCACGGCGGCCAGGGTAGAAGTGGCGTTACGAAAGATTTTTGGCGATCGAAAGGGCATTAAGAGCCAGTCTTGCCACCGTGGAACGGCGGGGAACTGCATGGCCTCCTGGAAACTCGCCGAGCAAAGATCGACCAGGCTGCGCAGGCCTTCGGCGTCACCCGGGAAATGATGCAAATAGGCATCGAGGAAAGCATCGCGGCCAAGGGGCACATCCATCCGGAAGTCCGGAAACTGTGCCCGGTAGAAGGGATCAACTCTGATGAACTGGCATTGATCCTGCACACCAAGATGTTCCAACACGGCGTCAATCACGCCCTGGCCCAGAGGACCGGCTGGATTACAGCCCATGATTGAATGAATAGCGGGATTGATGATGTAGGGACCGTGGCGGAATTCGCGTATAAATCCGCCAGGATGCTGCTCCTTTTCGACCACCAGCACCTGCTTGCCTGCTTTGGCCAGCAGAGCACCCGTAGTAAGAACACCCAAACCGGCACCGATAACAATAACAGCATAGGCACTTCGTAAAGCTTGGTTGCTCATTGTAAACTCCTCCATTGTCGCCGCCAATT
>JAACFF010000551.1 GCA_009937635.1 Chloroflexota bacterium | reverse complement strand
CTTCCTCAACTACGTTATAGCCACCAACAGTGGCCGATCCGGCAGTGGGCAAAGCCAGAGTGGTCAATATCTTTACGGTCGTGCTTTTCCCGGCCCCATTGGGCCCGAGGAATCCATAGATGTGTCCCGCTTCCGCTTTTAATGACACGCCATCCACAGCAATTACGTCACCTGGATAGCGTTTTTCAAGATTTTTGACTTCGATTTCTCGGTTTGACATGATGAAACTCGTGTGCAACTTATGCGTTAATCTGCTTCTCGTACAATCCAGCAAGAGCAGCTACCAGAACTTGATCTGACAGCTGCTCGAATATACTCTATTAAAGCTAAATTCGGCATGGTTCAAAACCATGATTGAGTACCTTTACAATTGAATGAGCAAAAATAGTAATCTCTACAGGTTGAAGCCATCGACTAGACCGTCGAATCTGTTGGAATACAGGTGTCAGGCGAATAGTTACTTGGTAGGATAACCAAGAAGCGCCAGCCAATCATCTGTCCCGAGGTCAATACCGGCTAGCTGATATGGGCTCTTCCCCTGACGCTTACCGCGTTCAAACACGCGCATATTGTGCCAGAGGACAAAGAGATTCAAATAGAGTTGCAGTGTTTCCGGGCTACGAAAGGCTTGATGATTATGTAGGAACTGCTTCAACAAGCCATTGATCCCTTCTATCATACTGCTGGTACGACAAGAAGCGTCAAGCAAACTCAATAGTTTCTCCACCATTTGCCGACGTTGGCTATCATTGGCTACAAGTGATTGTAGTGTGACCTTTGCATCTTGCCCCGGCTGATGAAAAGAGCGATGTCCATTGATTAATGCCTGCTGCAACCGCCAATGGCGGGCAACAGCACGTATGAACGATTCTTGTTGGTCGTCAGGAATTATCTGAGCCAGTTGTTTACGATAGGGTCGCAGAGAGGCCTCTAACCAATCGAGACTGGTGAGTAGTTGGGATTGATGGCGGCGTAAGGTTTTTACCCACTTCTGGACGCGGAACTGGTCAATATCACTCATGGCTGTGAGCGTTTCTTCTAACAGCCATTCGTTGATAGCTCGGTCACGAGTTTCGCCACTGCGCCAATCCACCAATTCTAAAGCGTCGATCAGGTGAGATAACCATTCGCCAAAGTCTGCATGCTGGTCATAACAAAGTTCTTCTTTCATGACAGCAGGGACATATTTTTCGTCAAATAGGTTGTCATCCCATTGTTTGAGCAGTTGCTTTTCCAATTTGATGACCTGCCGAGTGGCGCGAAAGGCGGCGCGTTCTAAATCGCGCAATACCTGAGAGCCATCCCGTTGGATATGCCAGATATCCTTTTGAACCGGAACATCAAGTTCCGCTTCTTCCTGGGATTTGGCATACATACGGGCCATATCTTCTACCAGGCCACCAATGGTGACTCCTTGCTCCTGAGCAATAAGCAGTGCCGCTCCCCAGGTGTCAGCTTGTCGATCGCTTGTCACTTGGGCAAACAGAATGACGGTACTAACGGGGTCGATGACCAACAGGAGCGGAAGCCCTTGAAAAAAGGTCTCATCTCGCGCTGCTATGACGGTATCCAAGGGACTGGTGTCGACCCTGCGCAAGATGCAATCAGCTTGACGACCGGCAGCTGTGAGTAATTGACTGATCCAACCGATGCTCCGCGTCTGGTCGAATGCTTCTCCCAGCACATGTCGCAATGGTCGAATAGCCGTCTTACCGGGCAAACTGGTCGTGAGAACAGTACGTGCCAGGCGCACAGGCGTTACTTCTATGGTCGGTGATTGCTTCTCTGCTGTGGGTAAGGCAAGTGGTTCTGGTTCAGGCAACAAACGTTGCTTAACCCGTTCCGCTAATGCGTAGAGAGCTGGTCGGGACAGAAGAAAGACATCGGACATCCAAGTGACAATGCCCCACGGTCGCTGATTTCGGGGCAAGTTCATGATAGTGGTCATGAACAGAATGTCAGACAGTCCTAAATGAAGCAGCTTAGGCGCCAACTCACAGGCACATTCGCCACCGAGTAATTGCCAAGTGGATTCAAGTGGCTCAGGCCAGGTTACAGATGATTGTTGCTTTTGCAGATATAATGTCATCGGAAGGTTTCCTCCAAGATTGGTGAATATGGTGTTTACTCAATCTTAAGGAACCTTCCAAGCTCATTCAATTGTTAAGGTACGTAAGTTCTAAGAACCTATCCGAAAAATAAATTGACCTAAACAAAAGATGCGCCTCGTGGACAATAAGTTAGACCAATAACAAACGTCCAACGAGGTGCATCTTGAAGAGCAAGGATAAACAAAAGCCAAAAAATGTCGACTATTTCCGTGTCCCGCGCCCATTGTGGCGTCGAATCAAAAAGCATTTGCCCAAACCTCTCGCGAAACGAGGGCCAGGGCGTCCACGGGCTGACAATCGGGCAGTCATCAATGGCCTCTGGTACATTTTGTGGACAGGCTGCCAATGGAAAGCAATCCATCGCGATTGGTTCGGCGTTTCCAGCAGTGTCCTGCATGAACGGTTCCAAACGTGGCAACAGCAAGGCATCTGGGACAAGGTGTTGCAAACGATGGTTCGATTTTACAATCGGCAGCGCCGGATTCGCTGGCAATGGCAGGCTATCGACAGCAAATCGGTACCTGCTCCTCTGGGTGGAGAAGCAACTGGACACAATCCGACCGACCGCAGTAAACGCGGGGCAAAGATTCATATCCTGGTTGACGAGCGCGGCGCTCCTCTGGCGGTTCATCTTACCGGTGCTAACCAACATGACAAATGGTCGGTTGATGACCTTGTCTTTTCCATTGTGGTCCGTCGCCCTACGAAAGAACAGCATCTTTGTTTGGACAAAGGTTATGATTTCGACGATGTCCATATTTTCGTTACCGAAGCCAATTATCAGAAACACATCGCCCACAGACGGCGTCGCGGCGAACCGTTGCCTGCGCCAATTCCTGAAGAGCAGAAGCACCCGGCTCGACGTTGGGTCGTGGAAAGGACTCTTGGCTGGTTGGCAAAAAGGCGTAGCATTCGCACCCGATGGTGCAAGAAAAGCGAGAATTGGTTGGCCTTTGTGCAGTTCGCTTGTGCGCATATCTTGTGTGATTTAGCAATTTACGGATAGGTTCTAAGTGCGTAATGCCCAGCTTTCATTTTTGCATGGCCCGAAAGTTGTGAATAAACTGCTCTTCTCAGGTCAGCTCAGTAGTCGCAGATCTCCGTTTCGT
>JAACFF010000550.1 GCA_009937635.1 Chloroflexota bacterium | reverse complement strand
TGACTGATACATACTATGTTCGCAGGCCGATGATCCCGGACCTTGGTGACGGCTGCGTCACTGTCAGGTACTAGACTTGACAAAGCGTGTCCCAGAAACGTCCGTAATTTCAGACTGATAGTGTCGCCATTTGAACGGATTTTCCATGTCGCTACCTTTCTTGTATTATTTAGAAGCGACAGAGGCTGTCCGACACAGAAATTTTTTGCAGCAGAACCGGTTGCTGTCATGCAAAAGACCAGGGCAACAATAAGGAGATCCATTATGAAGATAGGCGGTATTGAGTTCCGGCCGGCGCAAATTGGCATCATTATTCTCACTCTGATCACGGCGTTGATACATTTTTTGCTTGCTCAACCCTTGTTCATTTTGAACGGTCTTGGCTACCTCGCTTTGTTGGCTGCATATTTCTTGCCCTGGTCCTTTTTTGTGCGTTGGCATCGCCCCATTCGCTGGCTCTTTGCCGGTTATATCCTCCTCACCATCGTGCTCTATTTTGTGTTTCATGCCGATGGCTCCTGGCAGAGCGACGGGCTGGGACTCATAACCAAAATGGTCGAAGTCATATTGCTCCTCCTGCTTGCATATGATGGGATGGGTAAACAAGTCGAGGAATCCACAGAATCCTGATTGGGTATGCTCGTGTTAGCACTAAAGACCAAAAACTCGATATGCAGGTAGATGCCCTGCGAGGGGCGGGGTGTGAAGAGGTCTTCAGTGAAGTGGCCAGCGGTGCAAAGACAGCGCGCCCTGTACCCGATGAAACACTGTCGCGGTTGAGGGCAGGGGATGTGCTGGTGATCTGGAAGTTGGACCGTCTGGGGAGAAGTCTCAAACATCTAGTGATACTTGCCACAGAACTGATGGAATGAGAGATTGGCCTGATTAGTCTAAACGACCCTGTCGATACTACCTCGCCGCAAGGCCGCCTCATATTCAACATTTTCGCCTCGCTTGCCGAGTTCGAACGCGATCTCATCCGCGAACGTACACAGGCCGGACTCGAAGCTGCTCGTGCTCGCGGCCGAACAGGGGGACGCCCAAAAGGATTATCCAAGCAGGCGGAAGCTACGGCGATGGCTGTGGAAACTCTGTATCGCGAAGGTCAATTGAGTGTGCAGCAGATATGTGATCAGCTGGGGATTTCGAAGCCAACACTATATGCTTATCTCAAGCACCGTGGTGTGAAAACTGGGTCAAGGCGTAATCTGGAAACAGGCAACTAGCATCGATTGAAGAGCTGGAGCTCGAGAGTGAAATCACGATCTTACGCAATATTCTGGTTCTTCCCCCTCAAGGTCAGTTACCAAAGTCTGCACGACCGTAGCCCAATGACTAAGCAGGAACAGATGCTCCTCGCCCGGTAAGAACGTAGCGCGACTGTTCGGGATTCGTTCCTGCATGTACTCGCTCGAAGAAATGGGCACATTTCTGTCCTGTTCGCCATGCCAGATATCAATGCGACAGTTGATATCCGCGATATCGAATCCCCAATCTTGAATGATGATAATATCGTCAAGAGCAACTCCCTGCCATCCTTGCTTGTAGCCTTCGCGCACGTCGGCGAACCACATGTCGAGATTACCGCTCTGTAGCATGCTCTCTTTGTCGTCATTAGGGATCGCTGACAGGAGCTGTTGCTTGGCTTTTTCGGCATTACCCCAGATCGTGTTGCGCGCCATTCTTCGGAAGAATCCAATTAACCAAGGAAAATACCTGGCAGCGAAAACATACGTACGACCGGCAAATCCTAGCCCTCTTATCGCACCAGGTCGATTCATGGGACCCAATCCTGCCGCCACAGCGCCCGACATAACACGATCCGGTAAAAGATAAGCACAGACCAGCGCATGTGGTCCGCCAGCCGACCAGCCAAGTACGTAGAAGCTGTTGATTCCCAGGTTATCGGCTAGCTGGGCCACATCATCCGGCCAATCAACCAATTTACGGTCAGGCTGGAAATCAGAAAGACCGTGCCCCGGTCTATCGATGCAAATGATCCTTGCGCCAATAGCGCAAATATCAGCGGGATGCTCCAGGCGCGATCCTGCCCCACCGTGGAAGAAAAATATTGGTTTGCCAGAAGGATCGCCGTATTCAGCATATCCAAGCGTCCGATCATCTCTCAGAATTAATTTCTGTTCAGTCGCGTCGACGAATGAGGCTTGCGATGGGGAAGGGTTAAGCTCTACTTTTTCTCGTAACAAGGTTGCCATCATTGTATTTCTCCTATACCATAAGTGGCAAAATAGCCAACACTAGTATTAATTCCATATATGGGATTATAATCACTATTGGCACCATTGTCAAGAGGAAACTTTGCATGTCCAAATCAAAGGCCGATCTCATTCTTCATCCGATCCGCGCGCGGATCATTACAGAGGTTTCAGGGAGGCAATTAACCGCCAAAGTTCTTGCGGAAACCATGCCTGAAATACCAAGGACAACCCTTTACCGCCATATCAATGCCTTGACCAAGGGTGGAATCCTTGTGGTTGTTGAGGAAAACCAGGTTCGTGGGACAGTCGAGCGCGTGTATGCTCTTAATCGCGAGTCTACGGATCTGAGCCCCGAGGAACTTAGCCAAATGACCAGGGAGGACTATGAACAGGCGTTCACGCTATTTGTGACTAGCCTTCTGGAGGATTTCTCACGGTATTTGGATAGTCATGAGCCCGAGAAAATTGACCCTGTTGCGGATGGGTTGAAGTTCGGAAAAGTGCAGCTGCATCTGACGGATTCTGAGTTTGAAGCGCTGCATACGGAGGTCTACGACGCAATTGAGGCTGTTGTAGGAAACGAGCCTTCAGCAGATCGAAAGCCGCGAATAGCATCGGTCTCGTTCCTTCCGAAAAGTAATACATGAGACATTTGAAGCTAGCTCGAAATGGTTCAAATTGGGGGGGAATTGGCAAAAATAGCGCCGCTTGGCCACCACTTCTCTCCAACTCAATGTAATCAACAATTGTACGGCACACGCCACATTTGCGCAGCGAAATTATCCCTTCCGTTGATTTAGGGGCTGCCTAAAATAGCAGCTTCGAGGCGACGCATTCACGCCGTCCGGAATCTCATCATGCTATGACCAATATGGACTTTGATTTCCGTACCGGGTTCTCGGACCGATTATGGGGCCTAAAACGGGTAAATACGTAATAAAGCGGAAAATTCACATCTCTCGAGAGAGACACAATGGAAATCAGTCGGAATTACTCTTCTGTGAGTACCAATTCTCT
>JAACFF010000152.1 GCA_009937635.1 Chloroflexota bacterium | reverse complement strand
CGCGCGTCAGGGCGCGATTCTTGATGCCGGAGAGGCGGTCATTCAGGAGACGCGAGGCTGGCACGACGCGCGACGGGTGACTTTTTCGCAACGTGTGAAAGAAGAAGCGGATGATTATCGTTATTTTGCCGAGCCAGATCTTCCGCCCCTGGAAGTTGAAAAGTCGTGGATCGAAGCTGCCAGGACCGCTTTGCCGGAATTGCCTGACGCCAAGGCAGCGCGTTACAGGGAAGCGTATGGCCTTGCGGCGTATGAGAGCGGTGTGCTGAGTGAGGATCGACTGGTGGCGGAGTGGTTTGATACGGCCGTAAAAGCTGGAGGCGAGCCGAAGATCATCGCCAATTGGGTGATCAACGAGCTCTTCGGCTTGATGAGGAAGCACGGACAGGAG
Source organism: Chloroflexota bacterium (assembly GCA_009937635.1). Classification (GTDB taxonomy): domain Bacteria; phylum Chloroflexota; class Anaerolineae; order Promineifilales; family Promineifilaceae; genus JAACFF01. The sequence continues at coordinate 12,343 of JAACFF010000152.1, read as the reverse complement.
ATCAATGAGATCAAAGTTACCCCTGCGGGCTTGGTTGAATTGAGCGGCCTGGTTGAGAAGCAGACGATCAATAACAATACGGCAAAAGAGGTGTTGGCAGAGATGTTTGCTTCCGGGCAGCCAGCGACGGAGATTGTCCAGAAGAGAGGGCTGGCGCAAATTTCTGATGAGGCAGCGCTTGATAAAATTGTAGCGCAGGTGCTGCGGGATAATGGGGATCAGGTGGCAGCTTATTTTTCGGGTAAGGAGAAGCTGCGCGGCTGGTTCGTGGGACAGGTGATGCGCGCCACGCGCGGCCAGGCTAATCCGGCATTGGTCAACAAGCTGCTCAGCCAGCAGTTGGCGGCTTGGGAGGAGTAAGGTCCGACAACCATTCAGAACCGATCAAGACAGCTGGCTGGCCCAAGACATGGGTAAGAAATAGGACGCGGTGTTGGTCGCCGCGCAGGCGTAGCTGCTGCCTCAGGGCATCAGGTTCTATGGGAGAGCCACGTTTCTTGATCGTGACGCGGCCGATGTGGTTGGTGCGCAGATAAGATCGGAGCCGCTTAAGTTGGAATGGGAACCATGCCTCGAGGGTGAAGCAGCGGGCGAATGGGGTAGGCCGGTATGTAGCGGATGTCAGGTAGGCGATGTGGGGGTCAATTTGCATCGCGCCCAGGTGGCGGGCGAGGTGCTGCACCAGGTGAGCGCGAATCAGAGCGCCGTCTGGCTCATAAAGATAGGTTTCGGGTGTTGTAACGGGAACATCATGGCCGGGAAAATCGGCCGAACTGAGCGAGTGCCCTCCCGGCAGCAGCGTGGCACTGCGCGCCGCTCCCCGCCGTAAATCGCCATACCAGAGGATGCCTTCCTTCACTTCCCCCCCCAATGAAATGAACTCAACTTCGGCGTCAGCAGGTAGTTCGGCATAATCGATAGCAGGACTGATCTTAACAGCAGCGCTTGGAGCCTGGACGAGCCAGCGATCGATCACTTGTAGAGGCGGTTGGTACAAGGCGACAGAATACAGCCGGCGACCTCGATGGTCACGGCGTGCCGGGTCAAAGAAGACAGCTTGTACGTCGAGCGCGGGCAGGGTGCTTAAATCGGCCTGTACCGGAAAAAAGCGATCGCCGAAGCTGTATGCATGCACGTTTTCACGGGCCATGGCGAGTCGTAGAGGATCGAGATCGATGCCGATTACGCGGGCGTAGGCGGCGAGAGCCAGGGCATCAGCACCGATGCCGCAGCCCAGATCGGCGAGGCGTGTAAAACCGGCCTGCGCGAATCTTGAGGCGCGGTAGCGGGCGATGGTTTCAGAGGTCGCCTGTTCCAAGGCTGGCCGCGTGAAGTACATTTCAGTGGCCATGCTAAATTTCTGCAAGGCGAGCTGGCGAAGCAATACGGTTTCTAGCACAGCCTGGGCCAGAGCTGGGGCAATTTGTTGGCGAAGCCGGCTGGCGACTTGCAAGTGGTTGCCGGGCGTGATGGGGGGATCGGCCGTTTGACGCAACAATTGCTGTCCTTCAGGAGTGAGTAGGAATTGGAATTCAGCGAGTTGCATCGAGCAGGATGGCTAAAGAAAATTATTGGCGGCGGTTAGGGCGTTTCAGGCTCCAGAAGGTAATCTGGTTCAAAATCATATGGGCGCGGGTCTTCAGCCAGGAGCGTTTCAGAGGCGCCGGCTTCTTGACGTCCGCAATATGCCTGGTAAGCACATGTGCGACAGTGGCTCCAGTTGTCGGTCAACGGCCATTGATCCTGATCCAGACCAAGTTCAATTTCACCAACCAGTTCTTGGATTTCGATCCAGTTCTGTTTGTGTTGTTCTTGTGAATAGGTGATGGTGCGCGGTTCTAAGGGCTCATCGACATACCAGTATGTGAGAGAGATCTGGTTAGCATCGAGCGGGCCTTCGTCTCCTGTGAGGGCGGAGCCGCTCTCGGCGAGCATAGCAAGGTACAGTCGCGTTTGCCACTCTTGCTGAAGTTCAGAGTGGGTTCGAGGGCGACTCGTTTTCCAGTCATAGACGTGGGCAAAAGGATGATCTTGCGCTGTACTGACGATGACGAGATCAAAACGGCCGATCAGAAAATGGGGGCCCGCAGGCACGGTAATACGAAGCTCTGGCAAGCGCCGCCCTTGAGGCAGCGCCAGTTCACTTTCTTGAAATCGTCGCCACCAGGCGCGTAACTGAGTATCGCGGATAGCAGTTGGGTCAACAGGCAGCCCAAGAAAGAAACGTTCAAGCAGTTGGTGGAACTTTTGCCCACGCTCAACGGACGGTCGCTGCGATGTTTTCAGGAGCAATTCTGGCCAGGGCAGGCGTTCCAGGTAACGCAAGTAAAATCTTCGGTGGCAGGTCAGAAAGGCCAGCAAGCTGGCCTGGCTGATTAGGAGTGGCTTATCCATGGCAGTATAAAGTTTGAGAACTCGCTGGGATGGATTCCAAAATGCAAGATGGGATTGCGCAGTCGATATTCAAGTCAACACTCACGTGCTTGCATCCCTTCTTAATAAACCGGCGGGTTGGGGTTGTTGACAAACCAGGTGAAGTAGACCCATATACCTACCAGGGTGGCCAGCATATACAAGCCGTAAGAAATGCGCATGAATAGTTTGTAGTTATTGAAACGCAAGGGCTTGATCATCAACCCATTGCCCCGCAAAGTGACGAAGATTCCCAGGACGAGCGCTGAGAAGCCGAGTAAAGCGTGCAGGGTTGTGACAAAGTAGAAGCGCTCATTTATGCGTTGGGGAAGGCCTGGGGCTACAAAATCACGGTAGGGTAGTATCATCATCCACGAGACGAGGATGAGATTGAGAATAACGGCCGTGGTCTGCAGCAGACGGTGTACCGCATATTTCCCACGAACGGCCATCCAAGCGCCAATGGAGAAGATCAAGGCGATCAACAACATGATCAGCAAGGTCATGTCAGCCGCCCAGTTGGCGCTTGTGCCCAGGAATCCTGGCTGATGGAAAAGATCTGTCATGGCGGTTGGCCATAGAAGCCCGACTTTTTAGAAAAGCCGGACTTTTCGTTTAGTGTGCCAGTATCTTGCTTAAGAAGAGTTGGCAGCGATCTGTCTTGGGATTGGTGAAGAGCACCTCTGGCGTATCTATCTCAACAACCTGCCCCTCATCCATGAAAACAACGCGGTTTGCGGCAGCCTTGGCAAATCCCATCTCATGCGTGACGACGACCATAGTCATGCCTGCCTCGGCCAGGTCCAGCATAACATCTAGCACTTCTTTGATCATCTCCGGATCCAGGGCGCTGGTTGGCTCGTCGAAGAGCATGATTTTGGGATTCATAGCCAGCGAACGGGCGATGGCTACGCGCTGCTGTTGGCCGCCTGACAACTGGCGCGGATAAGAATCCGCTTTCTCGGGAATGCCAACCCGTTCCAACTGCTTCATACCGATCTCGTTTGCTTCTTCCTTGCTTCTTTTACGTACGAGCTTCTGGGCAATGGTCACATTGTCCAGTACCGACAGATGACCGAACAGGTTAAACTGTTGGAAAACCATACCTACCTCAGCGCGGACTTCGTTGAGATCGGTTTTCTTATCTTCCAGGTTAACGCCGTCAATGGTGACCGATCCGCTAGTGGGCATCTCCAAATGATTGATGCAGCGTAAGACGGTGCTCTTGCCGGAGCCACTTGGCCCGACAATGACCACGACTTCTCCGCGACCAACACGTAGGTTAACATTTTTGGCTGCCTGGATGTCTCCAAAATACTTGTGCAGATTATCTAAAACGATAATGTTGTCGCTCATTTTATCATTTCCCTTCCTTGCCTAAGCGCTTCTCATACCAGCGCAGTAAAAGGCTCAAAGCGATAGTCATTGCCAGATAGAAAAAGGTCAGCACCAGATAAGATTCGCGAAATTGAAAGGTGCCGCCAGCGTGTAGTCGCGCACGCTGCGTAAGATCGCGCACGGCCAGCACCGACACCAGCGAGGAATCCTTTAACATGGCGATGAAATCATTGCCCAAGGCAGGCGAAATATTGCGGATAGCCTGGGGCAGGATGATATGGCGCATCGCCTGATAGTAGCTCATACCGACAGAACGCGCTGCCTCCATCTGCCCTTTCGGAATGGACTCGATGCCCGCGCGAAAAATCTCGGCCAGAAATGCGCCATAAATAACGGCAAGGGCGATGATGGCTCTTGTATTTTGGGAGACGACTTTGTTGTCAACACCAATTACGTTGACCACGGCGGGCACAATGACAAACGCCAGCGTGAAAATGAGCACCAATGTAGGTACACCTCTAATGAACTCGATGTACGTAATGGCAATGTTGCGGATCGCTGCGTTGTGACTAATCCGCCCCAGTCCAGCCAACAACCCTAACACCAAGGCTAAGGCGAAGGCAGTAAAGGTGGTATATAGGGTGATCTGTATACCGGGTAATATGAACCTGAATGCTTCATTGTAGTTAGGGACCGTGATGATAAGCACGGCCATGAGGGCTAGAAAACCGATGATCGCTACCAGCCACCATGGGAACTCGCGCCAGTCGCTGCGCCAGTCTGCATCCGTTTGGACCTGTATCTCTGGACCGGTCATGTTGCCTCCTGAGCTATGAGGGGTAAGTCATTAATATGATACCCTGAAAGTGGGTAAAAATAAACTCATTGGATTGAATGAATTTCGTGGAAGTTTTGTTGGTGTTAAAAGCTGTATGTGGAGTTGGATTATTCGACTTGAGAAAGCCTGCGCCAAATAAAAACACAGCGGTGCCGATTTGTTTCGGTACCGCTGTGTTATGTACAGACTGCCATGAGCCGACTTGATTAGCTCATCTCATGACCCTTGTTTCAAGGAAAGATCAGGGTGAGACCTTGTCGACCCCAGGCTAATTATTGTTACTCCGAAGGCCAGGAGTCATCGATCTCTTGCAGAGCGGTATCCAGGTCCACAGATCCACTGACGTAGTCCGTCATGGCTTTCCAGAAGGAGCCAGCGCCAACCTCACCCGGCATCAGGTCTGAGGCATCAAAGCGCACGCTGTCCGCGCTGAGCAGCGTTTCCGCTACTTTGCGATCTATTTCCGTTGAGTACCAGTCGAGGCTGGAATCGAGATGGGGCGAAATCGCTCCACCTAGCTTGACCCATTCTGCCACGCCTTCGCCCTTGCTGAAGTATTCCATCAAGGCGCGTACTTCGGGCCGGTCGTTGAACATGGCCATGCTGTCGCCGCCGAGCAGCACTGGTTTGCCAAGGCTCTCGTCGATGGGGGGCATAAAGAAGAAGTCATAGTCCACACCGGGCTCTAAACCTTCGCCAAAGAAACCGGTGATCCACGGCGCTTGGGCGTGCATCCAACATCCCGGCGGGTCTTCGAACATGGGCACCGGCGAATCGCCGATAAAGATGCTGACGATTGAAGGGACACCACCATAAACGTAGTCTTCATTGAGCCAGATTTCGGACATCGTCTCGGCCGCATTCTTCACTTCGGGTGAATTGAAGGGCAGATCTCCCGTCACCCACTGGTCATAGTTTTCCAACGACGTTGTGCGCAACATGATATTTTCCATCCAGTCTGTTGCTACCCAACCGGTGGCGGCACCACTTTCGATACCGATGCACCAGGCAGGGTCACCATCAGAAGCTATCGTATCTGTCAGTGCAACCAGTTCATCCCAGGTTTCAGGTACTTCATAGCCGGCTTCTTCAAACTTGGCCTTCGGATACCAGACGAAGCTCTTGGGCGCAACGCGATGCCATACGCCAGCCATGATCGGCCCATCCGGGCTATCCATGGTAACCATGTCCAGATAACTGGGGATGTAGGTTTCCAGTAACTGTTCCTCGGAAAGGAATGTGCTGACGTCGATGACGTGCCCGTCTCGCGCTAAATTGGCTAGCAGTCCAGGCTGCGGCATATCGGCAATATCGGGGGCATCGCCCGCATCAACTCGTACATTAAGCTGGGTTTCGAATTCTTTCGTTCCTACATACTGCACGTCAATGCCGGTGGCTTCAATGAAAGGCTTCAAGGACTCTTCCATCTTCAACCCATCTTCCTCGACCATTACTCCAAGTACCTCAACGGTCGTGCCTTCAAACTCGCCTTCATAGGCACGGTCAAGATAACCCGCTTCGGCCACTTCTTCAGCCGCTTCTTCAGCCGCTTCTTCAGGTGGGAAGAGATCGTCGTACGTGACGTCGAAGTCAGGACCGAAGTGTGTTGCGTTTACTTCCTGTAAGAAGCCATTGGCCTTGAGCTCAACAAAGGCGGCATTGACCGGGTCAACCAGGTCGCTGCCCAAGGGATAGATGAAGCCCAACTGGTCACTAGACATGGAAGGTCCTACCAGTTTCAACTGGTCGGCGTTTTCGCCCTGGTAGCCCAGGCCGGCGGTTTCGTCGATAATGACGGCGTCTACGTCACCTGCGGCGAGCGCCTGCACAGCGAAGGGGAACGCCTCAAAGGCCTGAATGCGATCCTCTGGTAGATAATTGGTCGCCGTTTCATAGTTGGTCGTCCCGGTCTGGGTACCCAATACGAGACTTTCATCGGCGACGATATCTTCGATGCTTTCGATGCGATCTTCGTCCAGACGGACCAGCAGACGTTGTTCGATGGCCACGTAGCCGTCGGAGAAATCGACAATTTCGGCGCGGTCTTCGGTGATGGTGATGCCATCCGCGGCGGCATCGAACTGGCCATCGGCCACAGCCTGGATCATACCTTCCCAACTGGCCTCGATGTACACAGGCACGCAGTTGAGCAGGTTGCAGATCTCATCCCAGACCTCGTAATCCCAGCCGGCAGGTTCGCCGGTGTCGGGATCGATATAGTTGAAGGGCAGATATTGGTTCTCTACGGCAATAGTGACTTCACGGCCGCCCAGGTCGGGTAAGCCTGTGTCTGCTGCAGGCGCTTCCTCTTCTTCGGCTACTTCCTCAGCCGGTTCTTCAGCCGCTGGTTCTTCAGCCGCTGGTTCTTCAGCAGCCGGTTCTTCGGCGGCTGTTTCCTCGACGGGTGCTTCTTCGGCTGTTTCAGTGGCGCCTCCACCACAGGCAGCCAAAAGCAGCGCGAGGATAAGGGCCAATACAAAATAGGGTAATAGCTTTCTTGACATTTTCTCTCTCCTTTGTGGTCAGAAAACCCTACAAAAAAAGGTTGAGCAAGAATGGAAACACGTCGGGGGAGACGATATTTGCACCTTAGCTCATCACATGTGACAAGCATATTATGACATGCTTCCTATATGCCTGTCAAAAACCATTAGCCTAAAGCGTAAACAAACAAACATCATGCGGATCTAATGATTTGCACCTTTGCTTGAACCCGGTGAAAATCGGGTCTGGTCTATGTGTATGCTCAACAGCTAGGCAGCTGCGACCATTTACACAAGTAATAGAAGTCGAGAAATTGGAGAGTGAATCGTCAAACATGGCAGAAAACTTTATATACGGAGCGGATGTGAAGGCTGGTTTAGAGGCCGGGGAGCCGGTAGTGGCTTTGGAAAGTACGGTGATCACGCATGGGCTGCCGTACCCGCATAATGTGGAAACGGCGGTGATGATGGAAACGGCCGTGCGCGAGGGTGGGGCGATTCCGGCCACCATGGGTATTATTGCCGGGCAGGTGGTTGTGGGCTTAACAAGTGAACAGATGGAATATTTGGGGCAGCAGGCGGGTAAGGATACGGTGCGCAAGTGCAGCCGGCGGGATTTGCCCCTGGTGCTGGCGCAAGGAGGGGATGGTTCGACGACGGTAGCGGGCACGATGATCCTGGCACAGTTGGCGGGCATTGAGGTGTTTGCAACGGGGGGTATTGGTGGGGTGCATCGCGGCCATCCTTTTGACGTCAGCGCAGACTTGAGCGAGCTAGGGCGCACGCCGGTGACGGTGGTCAGCAGCGGGGCGAAATCAATTCTGGATTTGCCGGCTACGAGGGAGGTGCTGGAGACGAACGGTGTGACGATCATTGGCTATGGCAGTGACGAGATGGCGGCGTTTTTCGCTCGCAGCAGTGACTTGCCTGTTGATCAGAGGCTAGACCAAGCTGAGGAGGTGGCGGCGGTTATTCGTGCGCGACGCGAGCTTGCTCTAGAAAGCGGCTTGCTGGTTACGGTCCCGGTTCCGGAAGATGCGGCTATGGACGGCGAGGAGGCGGAGCGGGCCATCGAACAGGCGACGCGGGAGGCGGATGAAGCGGGTATTCATGGGCCGGCGGCTACGCCGTGGCTGTTGCAGCGCATGGTGGAATTGACAGACGGCCGTTCGATGCGGGCTAATATCGCTTTGCTGCGTAATAATAGTTTTGTCGCGGCCAAAATCGCCATCGCCCTGACTGCTTGACATCGACTAACGACGATTCGACTAGCGTTCGACAAGTACCTGGTATTCACCAAAGCCGCCACAATCATCACTTTCATGGCCGCTGAAATTTAAGACGACGGTGCTGCCTTCGACAGCAGGGTTGAAGGTCACGTTTGGATCGGGTGTTCCACCCAAAACTGCGCTTTCTTGATGCACGATGTTACCTGAGGCATCCAAGATCTGTATGGTCACCGCTTCGAAGCCAAATCCGGTACGGAAGCTGGGTTCACTATTGTTGGCATTGGAGATGATCGTAACGGACGAGATCAATTTGCTCTGAGGTAAGCTCCATTGGTAGACGGAGATCCTGCCGTCAATGGCCGTTCCTGCTCAAACCAGGATGTGGCCCGGTCGCCGTCCACAGCCAGAGCCGGGGAGAAACCTTGGTAGAAAGAGGACGCGCTCACTTTACCCTCAAATGTGGCATTGACGGTTGTCTTGGCCAGAACGGCCGTGGCCTTGGGGGATGGAGGGTCGGTAGGGGGCACGGATGTTTCTGTTGGCAACGCGGTTGGAGCGACAGTCGGCGGCATGGTCGTGGAAGTGGCTGTTGGCGGTACGGCCGTGAATGTAGCTGCCGGTGGTACGGCCGTGAATGTGGGGGCAAAGGTGTAAAAGTGGCAGTTGACGGCTGGAGGGTTGGTGATGGACTTGGTGTCGGCGTCTCAGGTACGGCCGTGTCTGTGACCGTGGGCGGCTCTTCCGTAGGCGTCTCCATGGTTGATGCCAAGGCCAGCGCCGTCTGCACCACAGAATCGTTGATATCGGCCAAAGCGTCATCGAGGTCGGCCTCGCTATGGGCATCATGATAGTTGCCTCCAGCGACGGCTGCGAACTGTTGTAATTGCTCACGAGCTTCGTCATCCACGTCAAGGCCAATGACGTGAATGTCCATAGACGCGCAGGCCCACGTTGATGTCTGGCGGCAGCAATTTTAGGCGGGATGTCAAAACGTCTTGGGCAATCTGTAATTTGGTTTTGCCCCCCAGCATTTCTGTCATGCTTCCAGAGGCATCAAAGATATATTGCACATAAGTCTTGCTGGAACCAACGGGCGGTACGGGTGCAGGCAAAGGGGTAGAGGATGGAATCGATACAGTCGCCGTTTCTGACGGCTCCGGCGGAACTTCTGTGTTTTCTACTACAACTTGAGAAGCGAGAGTGGGAGCGGCGGAGACGCCCTCGAGCAGGATAAGGGGATTGCTTGTTTGACTGTATAAAGTCAAGGCGAAGAAACCCACAATGCCTGGCAGCAGCAAGAAACCAAGGCAACCCAGGATGCCGGCCAATCTCGGCCAGCGCCTCTTTTTAGCTGCTGGTTCAGGTGTGGATGGACCGGCGGCGGTGGTCTGTGCCCCGGCAACGGCCGCACCCACCGCGGTTCCGGCGTAAACAGGCTCCATGTGGTTTCCTCCTGCGCTATCTGAGAGATAGATAGGTGGACGCCAGCGGCGATGCGATCTAAAGCGCGCGCTAAGGCGACGGCCGTTTGCGGCCGTTGTGCGGGGTCTTTGGCCATTGCCTGACCGATGAGGATGGTCGTATCTCCGAGTAGATTGGGAGCAGTGGCCGTTATATCGGGCACCGGATCATTAATGTGGGCGACAGCCAAGCCGACTGGTGTATCGGCCTTGTAGGGCATTTCACTGATTAGTAGCTGGAATAGAATAACGCCTAAGGAGTAAATATCAGTGCGACTGTCCAAATTGGTTTCGCCGCGCACCTGTTCAGGACTCATATAGGCTGGCGTTCCCAAGGTACCGCCGTATGCCGCTTATATGGCTATGGTCCCTTGGCCGTCCACTGTGCTGGCCAAAGTCGTATACAGGCACGATCGCCGCGTACTCTAATCCGGCAATGGTGCGCGCCTCGCGCCGAAAGCGGTCAAAAAATCGTTGGTTATTCGCCAGTTGAGCTGGCAGCACTTTAACGGCCGCCTCGCGGTCAAATTCAGGATCATGGGCCAGGTAAACGCTGGCCATGCCTCCCAGGCCCAGAAGACGAATGAGTCGATACCGGCCTACCTGTTCAGCCATACATGTCTCATTGCCATGCGCTTAGCCTAAAATGCCAGACCGTTAGAACAGTTGTAAAGGGGTTGATTGATGTTTTCTGGCACTGGTAGTGTAGATGGGTAACTAGCTGCGTGTCAACTTCGTGACAGAATGCACAATCAATCCAACGGTTACCAGACTACTCGGATACAAGACTGCCAGACTTCTCGCCCCCAATTTGCTGGTCAAATCTGAGAATGCTATACTTTAAATATCTTGGGCGCGTAGCTCAGCTGGTTAGAGCGCACGGTTCACATCCGTGAGGCCGGGGATTCGAGTTCCTCCGCGCCCACTTTTCCCCCTTTTGTTTGCACGTCAGCCTAGATGTTAAATATTTCCATTTCAGGTGGTGCGGAGTGAATCCCTATTGCTCGCATGGTTCATGTTCCAACGGATGTGAACCGTGCTTCAGCCGCGATCATGTCATTATCGATTCTTATGTTTCAATCGCTTCGTAAGACTGCTTCGATCCTGCGTCAAGAAAAGCGGTGAAAATCTCTTTCCGGTCAGCTTGGACCGCTATCTAAGTGGGGAATTCATGCCAGTGAAAAGAAGTAGGGGTTAAGAATTTCGTAACACCTGCGCAATACAATCGCCCGTTTTCAATTGTATAATAGAAGCGGATTGGCAAGCAGATTTTCGGTCACGCTCTGGCAAAGCTTACCAACCGTGGAACTGAGCTCGGCAGGCAGTCGCCTTGAAACCCTGCTGAATACTTATCATGCTTGAGCATGAAAGGGAGTCTGATTAATGAAGAAAAAGGCATTGGGGATAGTAGTCATTCTATTAGCAGTTTTGGTAACGGCGATTCCGGCCCTGGCCCATGCGCCGGCCACGGGTACAGTCGTCGAAGGCGTCAGCGTGCCCGGCATTGCCCTGGGCGACACCCGGGCGCAAGTGGACGACGCCTATGGCCATCCGGCCTCCTGCACGTATTCGACCGGCGCCACCTGCAGCTATAACGCGGATGGCGGCGGTCAGGTAAATGTCACCTTTCGCGCCCCTGACGGCGGCCCCGCCCAGGACTCGCCCGATGATGTGGTCACCATGATAGGTTGGGAGCCAGGCGTCACCGGATGGGTGACGACCGCAGGTATCGACATCACGATAGCCCGGGATGACCCTCAAGCGGTTATTGACGCCTACCCAAACGCCGACATCACCTACTGGTACGACGGCACTTTCGTGCGCCGGGTGATTGATTGGGAACTGGGCATTTCAATCGATAGATTCTGGGAGTTTTATTGCGGCTGCGCCGTGGCTACTATGACCATCTTTAACCCGCAAGAACCCCCGCCGCCGCCACCACCGCCGGACCCGGTCACCCGCGTCACAGAAGTCAGCATGTGGGCCAACAAGCTCAAGGGCAAACGTACTGTCTGGGCCTATGCGTGGATCGACGACGAGTATTGGGCGGACGTGGTCGGAGCGACCGTGGTCGTAGACTGGACCCATCCCAACGGCAACACAGAGCGGCTTCGGGCAATCACTACAGAAGATGCTGGCGTGGCCCGCTTTGAGATGAACAATGTCAAGTCGGGGACGCACAGCATTGAGGTGGTCGATGTCGTATACCTGGAACATCCCTTCGATAGGTCGTATGGAACGTTGACCTCCAGTATCAAGGTCAAGTAGCGCAGCCGACGCCGGTCTTTCATCACGGCAACCGATAGAGCCATACCGAACCGGTGCGGGTACGATGCCGTGGCGATAGAGAATGTTGCGGATTGAGGTAAGGGAATTCGTGATACCAAGTTTCTTCAGTTCCCTTGCAATCTTGCCGTACCCCCAACGGTCGTTTTCTCTGGCCAGACGAAATATGAGTTTCTCGGTTTTCTGACTGGTTTTGGGACGGCCGGCATGCCCTTTGTTGTCTTGGGTTCACTTGCGGCGAACCAGCTGGCGGTGCCATTTGAGGACGGTTGCCGGCTAAAGGAGGTGGATGACTGT
>JAACFF010000549.1 GCA_009937635.1 Chloroflexota bacterium | reverse complement strand
GCAAGCGGGAGGCGCCAGCTTACGATTGGCCCAGGCGTCTTTCTCACCGACTTCGCCCGGGAGACAGCTCAGCAATTGGAAATAGAGCTGGTTGACGGCTCGAAGCAGGCAACGCCTGGAGCGCCGGCAACGCCGACAAGCAGCAGCGCGTCAGTGAGCGATAGATTTAACAAGCCGTCAGGTTGTATGCATGCTTCCCCATCCCTTCCAGCAGCGCCTTCAGCGGCAGAAGCGCCGGCAAATCGATCAAGCGAAGGCGCGGGCGGTAACACGGTGAACAGGTTAATTGATCTGATGGGCAAGGCCATTAAACGAGGCGAATGAGATGAAAATCGCGAAAGTAGTTGGAGTGGCAATCTCTACCGTAAAAGAACCTCGTCTGGAAGACAGCAAATTGTTGTTGGTTAATGATGCCGACCAGACAGGCAAGATCGTTGGTACACCTTACATTGCCCAAGATGTGGTTGGTGTGGGACCTGATGAACTTGTCATTGTCGTGCAAGGAAGTTCGGCTCGGGTGGCTGCATGGGACAATAATGCGCCCGTTGATGCAGTGATCGTTGGGATCTTGGACTCTCTGCAATTCGAGGGTAGGACGACGTTCAGAAAGCATTAGATTTGAGATAGATACGACAGGAGATGTATCGATGGCTAAAAATGATAATGTCGAGGTAATCGGACTTCAGGCGCTGGGAATGATCGAAACGCGTGGTCTGGTCAGCAGCATAGAAGCAGCGGATGCGATGGCTAAAGCATCCAATGTTGAATTATTGAACAAGCGCGCCATCGGTGGTGGTTATATCACCGTCATGGTACGTGGAGATGTTGGCGCTGTGCGCACGGCGTTGGGCGCCGGGAGAATCGCCGCTGCGAAGATCGGGGAAGTAATTTCTACGCGCATTATTCCTGGCCCACACTTCGATCTCGAAAATTTACTACCCGAATCCACGGTGGACTAGCATTAGCCTGAGAGCAAAGGAGGAATGCTAGATGAGTGTGAATAGAAAAGTAACCCCATCTTTACTCTTAAGGAAAAAGCGGCGGGGCGAAAAAATTACACTCCTCACCGCCTACGACTATCCAATCGCCAGGTTTATCAACCAGGCGGGTGTGGATATTATTCTGGTGAGTGACGCGGTCGGTACGGTGGGCAACGGCCGTCCCGAAGCCGTTTCAGTCAGCGTTGATGAGATGATTTATCATACGCAGGCGGTGCGCAATGGGGCCGGCAACTCAATGGTGGTTACAACCTTGCCTTTTGGCTCCTACGAGACGAATGAACAGGCCGTAGAAACAGCAGTGCGGTTGATGAAAGAGGGTGGGGCAGATGCCGTTCACTTCGAAGGGACAAGCGCCCAAGGCCCGAGCGTGAAAGCGATTGTCGGCGCGGGCATCCCTGTCCTGGGCCATATTGGAATTATCAAACAGAAAATCGTGCGCTCCGGAGCGTTTCGTATTCAAGGCCGGACGGCCGATTCGGCGCAGCGAATACTCGCCGATGTCGTCGCCTTCGCCAATGCCGGCGCTTTTGCCTTGATCTTAGAATGCATACCGACGCGCCTGGGAGAGATTGTCACGCAAAGCCTGGACATTCCGACCATCGGTATTGGAGCGGGACCTAGGTGTGACGGGCAGGCGCTGGTGACACAGGATATGCTCGGCTTATATAAAGAGCTAACCCCCCGTTTTCTTAAAGTTTATTTAGACCTCAATGAAATTATTGTGGCCGGGCTGACGCAATTCCGCACGGAGGTGGAGCAGGGAGAATTCCCTGGGCCGGAACACTCCTATGCAATTGAGGAACAAGAACTGGACAAGTTGTTGGCCCAGTTTCAAAGTAACGTGACCTAAGAAGTTGTTAGAAGGAGATAATCATTATGGCTGAGTCTTTAAATGGAAAAGTGGCGGTCATCTCGGGTGTCGGATCTGGCTTTGGCAAGGCCACGGCCGAAAAATTCGCCGTGGATGACCAGGTAGATCTTGTTTTGATCGACTATAACGCGGAGGCTCTTGAGGCCACTGCTGACGTTTGCAGAGCTGCTGGATCGAATGTCATTGCCTTAGCGGCCGACGTGACCAATGCGGAAACCTTCGAGCGTGCGCTAGAAGCATCCCTCGATAACTTCGGCAGAGTGGATTTCCTCATCAATTACGCGGGCGGCTCGCTCAAGGTGGCGCCTATCGAGGAAATGGACGATGAAATTAATCGGCGTATCATCGATTTGAACCTCACGAGCACGATCATGAGCTGCCGGACCTTCACCCCCCAATTCAAGCAGCAGGGCTTTGGCAAGATCGTCAACGTATCAAGCGCCTGCGACCGCCGTTCATGGCCTGGATGGTCAGTTTACTCCGCGGCCAAGGCCGGCGTCAACGCTTTCACAAAATGCCTTTATACAGAGCTGCGTCCGCACGGCATCGCCGTGACGTTGCTCGTGCCGGGCGGATCTAACACAGGCTTTCAGGACGCGTCAGAAGGCGTCGAAGCGTTCGAGTGGGACGAGTCTTTGGCCGTACGTCCCGAGCACTTTGCCGATATGGTATACCAGACATGTGCCCTTTCACTGGGTGGATGTGTTTCCGAGGTATTGGTATACGGGCTGGCGCAGGATGTCAGCGGATTCTAGTTCCAGGAGGGACCTGGTCACCCGCGGGCATCGCGAATTACGTTTATCAGAAAGCATTGGTTGGAGAGGATGAAGTTTTTATCCCAAGTGTAAGGAGGAGATATCGACTAAAAAAAGTTATTGCAAAGTCTAACCAGAGCATTGGTACGACAAATTCAAATTTTCTGGTAATTGACCTTTAAAAGGGAGAGATTTCGAAATGAAAAAGCATCTGTTTTTAATTTTGACTATGTTGGTAATCGCTAGTTTTGTATTAGTCGCTTGTGGTGGTGAGTCGCCCGTGACAGAAGAGCAGGCTGAGGCTGTAAAAGAAGCTGTAGAAGAAGCCGCGCCTGCAATTGAAGAAGCTGCAGAAGAGGTTGCGGAAGCTGTAGAAGAAGCTGTCGAAGAAAAGAAGGAAGAAGCAGCCGGCACTGAAGGGATGAAGATTGCCTTCTTCGTTTCCGATCTGTCCAACGTGTTCCACCAGGCACAGATCGCCGAGGCCACGAAGTACGCCATGGAAGAGTATGGCGCTGAAGTATTCGCCTTTGACGGCCAGTCCGACGGGGCGATTATGACCCAGAATGTAGACCAGGTCCTGGCCCAGGGTATGGATGCGGCCACGATGCAGCTTTGGGAGCCTGAAG
>JAACFF010000548.1 GCA_009937635.1 Chloroflexota bacterium | reverse complement strand
GGCGATCCTGAAGTACTTCAAATTGATTTGAACGCCAGAAGGCTGTGACGGTCTCTCCCAGCCGCGCTACCCCGTTTCAACAAGTGCCAGATTCACTCTTTAACTGCGACCGCGCGAACAACTTCACCCCACCCAACAGGATAACAAGACAAAGGAAAACAACCATATGGCTACCATGAGACACTGCTCTGCCAAAATCGCCTCTGGCAAACCCTGTATGGCCTGGGCCAGACATGATTCAGATCCCCCTCTTTGCTCCGCCCGCTCCGGCCTCCTTGGCGCCCCACGTGGCAACGGTAACGCCGTCACCCACGGCTTCTACCAGAAAAAACGCTCGCCCGGCGAGACCGAATCCCTAATCGACGAATCGGACCCTGCGCCTTTCCGGCCAGGACGATGCCGGACACGGCCGTTCCCACCGGTCGCAGTTAGGGATGTACTTCCACTAAGAAGCGCTCCTTTCCCGGCGCAATTTTGAACAGATCGATCAGGTCTGTAACTGGATTAGGCATCATGCCCACAACCAGCACGTGCCGCTTTGCTTGCAGCCCGATAGGATCCAGTGCCTCGATGTGCCGCGCCTTCGCTATCCCCGCCGCCTTCAGTCGTACCGCTTTCTCTGTCGCCTCATCTGGGTGGTCGTGGTGTACCCAACTGTCTTGCTCACGTAACCCTAAATGCGTGTAAAGATATAGATTCAATCCCGTACGTTCCAGCGTTTCGCGGAAGGTCATCTAATGCAGCAAAGGAGAACAGGCTCCGATGACAACACTCTCCCACACCATCTGCGCCCACATACCCGCCTGAAAGTGTGGCCAGAGTCAATATCTTCGGCCGTCTTACTGCCAAGATTTCTTGATCAGCGTTCATGCCTTTCTTCGTTATTACTTCCAAACGCCATCATACACTCTCAAGAATTGACAATTACACCCTGACGCAAAGTGGAGCATAATTGCGGGAATGCTTAATTACGATCTTCCTTAACTATAGGGGATGTCGGGGCCGGGGATAAGTGAAGAATGTCATCCGGAGCATCGCACTTTTCGATTGAGCTTAATAGATATTTTCTATCGAGATCCAGATAGGTGATTCGGCTTACTAGTGGTGGGGAAGAATCTGGTCAGGTAAGGGTCATTTAGTTGGCGGTACTGGCTATAGCCACACCATTACCGCCAACCGCCCTGTTCCCCGGGTGAGTTTCAAATAGAGGTTAAAGAGGCGTGTGGCACGCTGAAAGTAGGGGGGCATTTGCTCTTTATCGCTGATTTCCACGAAGCCGAATGGTTCGTAGAAGGGCACGAGGCGATCCATACACGTCAACCACAAGGGACGGCCGTATGTCCCCTGCAACTCCCAAACAACAGCAGTGGCTACACCCCGCCGTTGCCAGCCCCTCTTCACCGCGATCGAAGCCAACTCCTGTGACCCATCTCTGTGCGCTTTCACTTGCCCGCAGCCAACCAACTCCCCGTGCGCATCAACAGCCACCACGAAACGGGACCATTTCAATCCTATCGGGTTAATGCCCGCCGTGCGGATGAGGGCCCGGATCGGCCGTTGGTCATGTTTCTGAGCCCGGCAAACTTCGTATAGGGCTATGGATTGGCCTCCACTGAATGGCAAGTGCGCCTACTAAAAGTCCGACCTCGTCAGAGGCCGGACTCTCGCAGGTCAAAGCGC
This sequence comes from Chloroflexota bacterium, assembly GCA_009937635.1. Classification (GTDB taxonomy): domain Bacteria; phylum Chloroflexota; class Anaerolineae; order Promineifilales; family Promineifilaceae; genus JAACFF01. The sequence goes on along the minus strand of JAACFF010000548.1, from coordinate 1,593 downwards.
AAAGATTTCGCCATATTTGCCGCGCAAATAGCGAATATAAAGATCGATAGTCAGCGGCCCGCCGGTGACGCGTTCCACGAGCTCGTTGGCGGTGAATTTACGGCCGTGTTGGTAGATATTTTCTTGCAGCCAACTTAGAAGCGTCCCGAACTCGCCTTGCGCCACCTGGGACGGGATCTGTGGATGGTCCTTTAATGCTGCGTCAAAGAAGGCAGCGCTCATGATATTGCCCAAGGTATAACCCTGGAACTGCCCGCCGATTTGCCAGGAGTACCAGTGTACATCCTGTAAAACGCCATCCACGTCGCTGGGCGCCCGCAGACCCAGGTCTGACTCGTATCGCGCGTGCCATGCCTCGGGCAAATCTTTAACCGCCAGGCTGCCCTCCAGCAGAGCCAGTTCCAAATCAAAGCGGATCATCACGTGCAGGTTATAGGTCACTTCATCCGCTTCCGTGCGGATCAAGGAACGTTCTACTTTGTGAATGGCGCGGTAGAAACTGTCCAACGACACCGTTCCCAACTGATCCGGGAACTGCGCCTGCAGTTTTGGGTAATAATGAGACCAAAATTCACGCGAACGGCCGATCTGGTTTTCCCACAGGCGCGACTGGCTTTCATGCACCCCTGCTGAAGTTCCGCCAGCCAACGGTCCCCCTTCCAGGTCGCCGTTGATGCCCTGCTCGTACAAAGCATGCCCGGCCTCGTGCAGCGTGCTGAAGAGGGCATTGTTCAAATCCTCTTCATCCACCCGCGTGGTGATGCGTACATCTCCGATGGAGAAGTTAATCATAAAAGGGTGGGGCGTCTTATCTTGTCGTCCGCGCTCGAAATCGTAACCGTAGTCGCGAATGCAGGCCTGGCCGAACGCTAGCTGTTCTTGCTCCGGGAAATATTGCTTCAAGCAGGAGTCGTCGGCCGTTTCCTGACTGGTGATGATCTTTACCAGGGGTACCAGTTCTGCTCGTAGTTGGAAGAAAATGGCCCGCGTTGATTCGGCTGTCTGGCCTTCATCCGCTGCGTCTATTAGCGGATCGGCGATATGCTCATACCCCGGGAAACAGTCCGCGTACTGGCGGCTTAGATCCAATGTCTTCTCCAGAAACGGCCGTATTTTGGCGAAGTCATTATTGGGCCGGGCTTCTGTCCATGCCTGGTACGAGGCCGTAGCCTGCTCAAAGATCTCGGCCTGTAATGCCGGGGGAACTTTGATGGCCCGTTCGTAGTCTCGCCGTGTCACGCGTATCAGACTGGCCTCATCGCTGTCGTATGGCAGCGTCTCGGCATAGATCTGCAATGGGTCCAGCAGTCGACCGATAGCCGGATCAGTGAATTTCTCATGAGCTATTCGGCCGACGGTGGCCAACTGCCGCCCACGCGCCTCGGCGCCCCCTGGGGGCATATAAGTTGATTGGTCCCAATATAACACGGCGGTTGCCATATTCAGATCATTGATCTCCGACAACCTTGCCTTTAATTCATCTAGCTTCTTTTCCACGTTACACTCCTCGTAAATCAAGCATTCCAGCTTGATCGCAACCTGGAAAGGTTGCTTTACGTTCATGGTGGTGGGCGCTAGCCCATGTAGTCTCCT
>JAACFF010000017.1 GCA_009937635.1 Chloroflexota bacterium | reverse complement strand
TCAGTGAAAAGCCTTTCCCGCCTACTTGGGAAAGTTCGGGTAATTTGCTTGCATTAAATGGGTAAATCATGATGTACTTCTTATTTCAGGTTATTTCGTATGGTTGATTATTGTGACATTTCTCTTCTGCTAGCATAAAAGGGGATCCCAAGCGAGCTTTCAATCCTGAGCACAGAGGTCGATCAACGCCCTGGGCATCGTCTTCTCCGAGGTTTGATACAGCGGACCTAGAGATGGCATGTAAGTAAAATGGCCGAACCCTGCGTCTTCGGAGCGCACGCTGGTCTTCACGCCCTCCTTCGAGCCAAAATAATCTGCAAGCCACTCGCCGTGTGATGGCGGGACGGCGGTATCATCCCTGGCGTACCATACGGCGACGTTCTTAGTCTGGATCTCGCGGAGGTCGAAACCCCAAAGGACGGTGACATCGAAGGAGAATTGCTCCCAGCCTTGGCCCTGAGAACCGCGCACGACTAGCCGCTCTTTTTGATCCTCGCCGATTGCCTCGAAAATCCATGGCCTCTCACTCTTTGTTTTCTTACCTTCGGGAAGGTATTGTAAGAAGCGTGCCGGCGGAGAAAGGAGCGGTGCGACGTACATAAGGTCTGCCACGAAGAAGTTCCACGCCTGATACCACGTGCGAGCGTCGGGCTTCGGGAGAGAATCCGCTTTGGATTCAAGGTCATACTCCTTGCAGATCTGGTCCGAGAGGTAGGGTACATTGAGTCCCATTGCAACGCAACGATCGGGCCCGAAGTACCACGCGATTGCCATCGCATGTGCAGTGCCGAAGGAGGTTCCCTCCACCATGAACTCTCCAACCCCCTCCTCTTCCAGAATAACTTCGAGGTCCAGCGGGAAATCCACTATCCGACGCCCAATGTGAAGGTCGCTGTAACCGTGGCACGGCACTGAAGGCGCGATCCCCTTCAGGTTTAGGTCCTTGCAGAGGGACGCATTCAACTTGCATGGCCACCCGGCGGTTGTACTACTGCCGTGCATCTGGACGATCACCTTTGCGTCCGGCCGTTTACTGCCGTACACCAAATACTCCACAATTCGCCCGTCGGCGGTTCTAATGTGGCGCCCTTCGCCGCCCAAGCGCTCTGCATCCCGTTCTTGTTTGGCTGCATCGAAAGGGCGCAGGGGCTGCGCCCTTTTACGAAGCCCGTATACCAGAACGGCGAGCCAGGTCAGGAGCGGAATTCCGATGACAACCGCAACGCCCAGCTTCATTGTTCGCCTCAATCGTGATTCCTTAATTGGATTAATGTCTTCCATCATTTATCCCTCCAATTTTCCTGTAGCTTCCAATTTTCATTGTTTTTTCTTGACCGCGGGCGGCAGCGGACGTGCAGATGGAGACTCCCAAAGTATCAAAAACTCCAGAGGTCTCCCATATTTTCGACTTTACTGTATCGCCATATAGACGCGCAGACGTTCCTCAGTATCGATATAGTGATCGGCGTCCTGTGCATCCTCGCCCAGGTCGATCTCGACCCAGTTCACCTCACCCGTGAACTCATTGCCCCTGGGACCATAGTCCTCCGATACAGGTGAGCCGGCCTCGTAACCGAGGTCGCAGGTCTCATCGGCGGAGAAGAGGATTGGCTCGGTATGTTCTACACGGCCCTCACCAATCTTTTCCCCATCAAGGTAGAGCGTCGCCAGGCCACCTTTGGCCATGCCGCCACCGTCGTAAGCAAACTCCATACGCACCTGGTGCTGGCCGGATGGAATTTCTTTCTGGCCCTCGATATAGTAGCGTCGTATCCCATAAAAATTGTAGCAGTATTTTGGTTTACCATCCTTGGCGTACAGACTCCAGCCGCCCGTAACGCCGCCCTGGGCGATGATCACTCCCTCCGGCCCGCTTTCGGGCACTACTACCTCGGCGGTGACCGCAAACGATTTGTTTTTGGTGTTGAGGATCGAGCCTTCGGTCAAGCGCCCCATCCCTCCAAAGAGCAACTGCCGGTTGCCTTTGAGCAGTTCGGGCCTGCCGGCCAAACCGGGATTGCCGCGCTCGGCGAAGCGGTCGTCCAGGGGCAGTACGTTATAGCGCACGGCTTCGATCAACCATAGGCGCTGCAGTTCGTGCAGTTTATCGGGATGTTCTTGCGCCAGATCGTTGGCCTGGGTCCAGTCCGTGTTTGTGTCATACAGTTCCCAGTTATCGTCGTCAAAAGCGGGCAGCTCAGCAGCGCCTGTCAGCCAAGGCGTGCGGTGCCGGGTGACGGCCGTCCAGCCCTTGTGGTAGATACCCCGGTTGCCAAACATCTCAAAGTACTGCGTCTCGCGCCGCTCAGCGGCCTGGGCATTGTCAAAGCTGTAGGCCATGCTCACGCCTTCCAGAGGCTTTTGCTGCACGCTATTAACTACAACCGGCTCGGGCAGACCGGCCGCCTGCAAAATGGTCGGCGCGATGTCGATGACGTGATGGAACTGGGAGCGCAGCTCACCCTTGGCCTGGATGCCGCCCGGCCAGTGCACGATGGTCGCATTGCGGGTGCCGCCCCAGTGTGAGGCGACCTGTTTGGTCCACTGGAAAGGTGTGTCCATGGCGTGCGCCCAGGCGACTGCATAGTGGTTGAAGGATTCGGGGCCGCCGAGCTTGTTCAGACGCGCGATCAGGAACTCGGGGGTCTCCAACTGCCCCGCACCGCTGAGCGGGATCATCTCGTTAAAGGTGCCTTGCAGGGAGCCTTCGGCGGAAGCCCCATTGTCGCCGATGATGTAGTAGATCAGCGTGTCGTCGAGGATTTCTAGATCTTCCATGGCGTCAAGCAGTCGCCCCAGGTGATGATCGGTGTGCTCCAGGAACCCGGCATAGATTTCCATCTGCCGGGTTAGTACGGGCTTCATCTCATCGGAGATTTCAGCCCAGGCGGGTATTTCTTCGTGGCGTACAGTCAGCTGCGCATCTGGCGGAATGACCCCTAATTCAATTTGCCGAGCAAAAGTCTCCTCGCGCAGCTTGTCCCAACCCTGGTCGAACTTGCCCTTGTACCTATCCGACCACTCAGGGCTGACATGGTGCGGAGCGTGTGTGGCGCCCGGCGCCCAGTACATGAAGAAGGGTTTATCGGGCATCAACGACTTTTGTTGGCGAACCCACTGGATGGATTTGTCGGTCAGATCCTCTGTAAAATGGTAGCCTTCTTCGGGCGTTTTTTCCACTTCGATGGGCGTGGTGCCTTCGTAGATAGCGGGATAATATTGGTTTGTTTCGCCACCGATAAAACCATAGAAATACTCGAAGCCGCTGCCGGTAGGCCATTGGCGGAAGGGACCCATCGGACTGGTTTCCCACACGGGTACTTCGTGGCATTTGCCAAACTGGGCTGTTGAATAGCCGTTGAGTTTCAAGGTTTCAGCCAGCGGCGCGCAGGTGTTGGGCCGGATCGAGTTATAGCCCGGCGCCGAGGTCGCTATTTCGGTGATGCCGCCCATCCCCACCGTATGGTGGTTACGCCCGGTAAGCAGCGCCTGACGCGTCGGCGAGCACAGCGCCGTGGTGTGAAAGCGGTTGTACTTGAGACCTGTTTTGGCCAATCGCTCGGCCGTCGGCATATTGATCGGTCCGCCAAAAGCACTCGAAGCGCCAAAACCAACGTCGTCGAGCAAGACGATGAGCACATTGGGAGCACCCTTGGGCGGGCGCAGCGGCTCAATCGGCGGAAAGCTTGTGTCCGGATCTTTGGCATCATAGGTGATCAAACCGGTGAAGGGCCGGTCTGGAATTGGGAGGACCTCCCGCTGGATCTTGTCTTTTTCGCTCACTGAATTTTCTCCTTTTTTGTAATTTGTAATCGCTGAGAACTGGCGAGCCTTCGGAGGACCGCCAGTTCTAATCAATTTACTGCCGCGCCATAATCTGACGCAACTCCGCTTCACTGTCCTTGATTAATTCGCCGCTGACATCCACGGTCACGCTGTCTATCGTACCCGTGAATTCGAACGGCGGGGCATACTCACGCGTGACTGGCGCGCCGCTGTCACGGCCGGTTTCCAGCGCGCCACCCGCTACGCCAAACATTAATGGTGTGGTATAGGGGAAATCGGCATGACCGACGAGCTTGTCATCAAAATAAAGCTGGGCGCGACCGGGTACACCTTTGCCCCCGGGGATGTTAGGCGGGCCGGTGACCTCGAACTCAAAGCGCAGCTTGTGATGACCCGACGGAACCTTTTCAACCGATTCGACGTGGAAATACTCGCTGGCCATGTAGTTGTGTACATAGTGCAGCAGCCCGTCTTTTATATAAAGCGAGTAACCGCCATCACTGCCGCCGTGGGAGAAGAGGACGCCTTCAGCGCCCGCTTCCGGGATTTCCACATCGGCCGCAATGCTGTGCGGCCGGTTCAATACATTGGCACCGGCTGAGACGGCCACCGGTTGTGTGCCCGGATAGTATGTGTAGCTGGTGCGGGCTTTAGCAATAGTTGGGCGTTCGTCCATGACGCGTATCGGACCGCGCCCATCGACCGGCATAACATGGTACTTGCCTGCCTCAACATACCACTGGGCTATCATCTCAATCAGCTTACCGCGATTTTCGGCGGCAACGTTGTGATTCTCGGCAAAATCCTCGGCCACGTGGTACAGTTCCCACCCCTTTTCATCCAGTTCAGTCAATTTCTCGGCTGAGATCGGATTGCCAAAACCGGTGCCGGCCTCGGCGAATGAGGGACCTGGCCAGGGGCAGACCGCACGCCAACCATCGTGGTAGATTGAACGATGGCCCAGCATCTCGAAGTATTGGGTCTTATGCTTGCCGGGTGCATCAGCATTTTCAAGCGTTTCGGCGAAGCTAACGCCTTCGATTGGGGCTTGAGTAACGCCCTTGATACTGGTCGGTGGTTCAAGACCCAGCAAATCAAGCACGGTGGGCACCATATCGACGGCGTGGGTGAACTGGCTGCGCACCTCTCCCTTTGTTTTGATGCCCTCTGGGTAGTGCACGATAAAGGGGTCGCTGACGCCGCCCCGATAGGTTTCGCGTTTCCAGCGGCGGAATGGAGCGTTGCCGGCCCAGGTCCATCCCCAAGGGTAATGGTTAAAATATTCCGGTCCACCCAGATCATCACTCGCCTTCATGTTATCTTCAACCGATTCCGGGACATTATTGAAGAAATAACTCTCATTGATCGAACCAGAAGGGCCGCCCTCGGCGCTGGCGCCATTATCAGAAATAGCCATGATCAGGGTGTTATCGAACTCGCCGATTTTCTTCAGAAAGTCCATTAAACGGCCGATATGGAAATCAGTATGTTCCAGGAACCCGGCATAGACTTCCATCATGCGCGCATACAGTTTGCGTTCTTCTTCGGGCAGCGTGTCCCAATCTTGTACGTCGGGATCGTGGCGCGAGAGTTCTGCGTCCTGCGGAGCAACGCCCATTTCTTTTTGCTTGGCAAAAACCTCTTCGCGGTAGGCGTCCCAACCGTCCTCAAACATGCCTTTGTATTTGTCAGCCCACTCCTTGGGGACATGATGCGGGGCATGCATCGCCCCGGTGGCGAAATACATAAAGAAAGGTTTATTGGGTGCGACCTGCTTGGTATCGGCAATAAAACTGATCGCTTTATCGACCAGGTCTTCCGTCAGGTGATAGCCCTCTTCAGGCGTTTTCTCCTGCTCGACGACGTGGTTGTCATAGACAAGTTCGGGGTAGTATTGGTGCGTGTCTCCACCCAAAAAGCCGTAGTAACGCTCGAAACCACGGCCCAAAGGCCAGCGATCGTAGGGTCCGGCTGCCGAGACCTGGTCAACCGGAGTCAGGTGCCATTTGCCCACGGCATAAGTATTATAACCATGCTGCAAAAGCATTTCTGACAGGAAGCCGTTCTCGAAGGGGATATTGGCATTGTAACCAAGATAGCCGGTTGAACCTTCGGTGATGCAGGCCATATTGTTGGAGTGATGGTTGCGCCCGGTGAGGATGCAGGTGCGGGTGGGTGAGCACAGCGCCGTTGTGTGCATATTGCTGTAACGAACTCCACCTTCCGCTAGACTGTCCAGGTTGGGCGTCGCTATCGGACTGCCGTAACAGCCAAGGTGCCCGAAACCGGTGTCATCCAGAACGATAAACAAAACATTGGGTGCTCCTTCCTTGGCCCGCGGTGGTTCCGGCCAGGCCGGTTCTGATTGATCGTACGTGCGTCCGACAACGCCGGTGAAGGCAGTTCCAGGTTTATATTCTTTTAACGACATTTTCGTCTCCTTTTGTTATTGCTGCGCCTAAAATTACGCAACTCTGCTTACTCGAAAACTAAAATTGTTAGACTATCTAATGTTTCTATCCTCCGTAACCGCCAAACTGCAGCGAGCCAATGACTGCATCCAGGGTAGTCAGATCTGGGTCCCAATCTGATGGAGACAGCTCATTGAGCATGTCCTCTTTCTCTTGACGGTAGGTAGCCCACTCATTGTTGGCTTGTTGAAATTCTGCTTCTGATATTTCTTCAACTGAGTTGGACAGCGCAGAAGTTGATAGCGGGGGATAGAAGAAACTGACCAGATATTTACCATCGTCGGTTAATCCTTGGGCGATGTAAGCCACGCCGTAGTTGAGGATGACATCAACACCCTGCATGGGTCTGGCCACATAACGAACAGCACTGCCCCAAGGCGTATCGAGGTATTCTTTTTGCGGAGTAACGGCGAGATTACCCGCACCAATGGAGACGTAGGCTTCATAGGGTAAGGCAGACAAACTGGCTGTGTTCAGATCTGGTTTATCCTTGAGGATGCTTTCTAAGTTGTTTAGATTGTTGGATACGGCCGTGTTGCCCGCCTCATCCCATAATTGCTTATACTCCTCTACCGGAATGATGTAGAGAATGGGGTCACCAAACTGAACATCGGCTGGATCAGTGACGCCGAAGTTGACTTGGATATGTTCTGGCAGACCCATCGCCCCTGGCGGTTGGCTGTTATCATAAGCTGTGGCTTCGACACGATTTGCCTGCCATGAGTAGGGCAGGCCCATCGTATCAATAGACATACTGTTTGCATCTAGCTTCGCAGCAGTTGACCCACCGCTGCAAGCGGCAAATAATGATGCTGAAACCAATAGTAGGTACAGCAAAATCATTTGCTTCATTTAGTTGTCTCCTTACTACAATTCTTACCGATGGGCATCTGTTCCACCGCCAATAAGCGCAGTCCCATGCCATTCAGGCGGTTAACAAGGCCGACCAGCGCCGCCTGATCCATGAGTGGGGTGCATAGGGTAGTCACAACTCCATCGGCATCAGTAACTACTTGACCGCCGAAATAATCCCCCCAACTCTCGTCGAGGATCCCGTGGATCTGAATTTGGTATATGGCTGGTTCGTGCAGGGCGGGTATTTGTAGATCGTTCATCATGGTCCCCATTGTCATTATGAGCAGATAGGCTGCTGTCCAGAGTCACCCTTTTCAAAATTGAGCATAAAACAACTTCTGCTACAGTGTAACCTAGCTCGATGAGCAGACGCATGGGTCCAAAAGATGTATTTTGGTAGGTGAACTGAGTGGCGGTGGCTCCTGTGGAAACGCCAAATAGTGTGGCTCGACTTATTGTAATGCTAAATTATGGAGTGTTTCTGCTAATTGGGGCGTTTGAAACGGTCGAAAACGGCCGATCCAATAATCATGCCCCCACCCACGAGCGCCCATATCATGGCGGTCCAATAGACAGGCGGTCCATAAGCCAGGGGCGAAATAAACAGCATAGCCCCGAGAACAATTTCAAATATCCCTAATACGATATGAGCCCAAGTTCGGCCCCGCTTACGTATACGCTGAATCCGCACCACGCCTACCATATGAACCAAACCCGTCAATAAGATGACCAATCCTAATATCTGCACCTGTAAAGCGGGATCTACCCATTCACGGGTAAAGCGCCGGGTTATGACCAGCAGGCCTGAGACAATGGCTATCACGCCAAATATGAGGGAAGTGCGCTTGCCGATGGCCTGTAATGCCTCATCCGAATCTTTGCGCAAAAGGAGCAGTCCAATGGATATCCAAAAGCCGGCCATGAAATTGCTCAGGAATACCCGTGATTTATCAGGATAGAATAACAATACGATGCCCAGGAGAACAGCATAAATGCCGCGCATTATGGCCATCAAGAAGGGGATATTCTGACGGAGCCGAAGCTTTAAAGTGGAGTTGGTTGAGCCCATCTATTTCCTCAAACGATATTGTTTTTCAGATTTGAATTACCTGTTTCTAAACCCTGACGGTGTGGGCAAAAGGCCGAGCTCCTTGGCCTTGGTGGCGGCCTCCCTGCGGTTGCTAACGCTCAGTTTTTGGTAGATGTTGCTCGCATGCCGTTTGACCGTCTTGGGTGAGATGACGAGCTGCTGCGCAATCTCCTGATTGGTCAGACGCTCATCGAAGAGCAGCAGGATTTCCAGTTCACGTTCGGTCAATGGTTCAATGAATCCCGCCTGGAGATCGACAGTGGGCAATGTTGCATCTGATCCAGAATCAAATGCCGCCAGAACGTGACTCAGGTAATCAACTGCAACACCTCGTCTGGCAAGTTGGCGCAGCAGGTCGGCCAGCGATGGCCCCAAATCTACAAATGTACGCACCAGCCATCCTGGTTTGGCCAGGGCTACCGCTTCTTCCAGGCGAGACAAAGCTGCTTCCGTATGCCCCTGCACTGCCAGAGCCATAGCCTGCAAAGCGAGAACCTCGATTTGTCGCCAGGTAAAATGGGTGGTTTGCGCATGATCGAGCAATTCATCCAGCAGCGTCATCGCCGGTCGCAAACTCTCCGGCGTTTTGCGGTTGACCAGCACGGTTGCCCGGGTCAGGGCCGGAATTTCGAAGAGGAGCATCGGCTCAACCTGCGGGCCGTCGAAGGCAGCTTGAGACTCACGTTCGGCCCAATCCAGATCGCCCCTAAGCATTGACAGCCGCGCTTGAAAAGAGCAGCTGCTGGCCAGCAGGAGATGGTTTTCAGTATGCTGCGCGAATTCATTCATCGCGGCGAGTAAGTCCGGCACATCTTCAGGCTGATCTTGTGCCAAGAGGAGTAGAATGAGACCTTGTAGGCTAGAATAGTAGCTCAATTGGTGGGCAAAATAGCGCAGGTTGATCGCTGCCTCAAAATGGTGGCGCGCCGTTTCCAGCTCATTCCATTCGAAGTGCAAAACACCAAGATGATAATGGGCAAAGGCCACACTCTCAGGCAAGGCTGCTTTTTGGGCGGCGGTGAGATAAGAGCGACCGGCCTGCAATAGGCGGGGAAAGTCGGCAGACGAACGATATATATAACACAAACTAAGGTAGAGGTGCATCGTGAATGGGCTAAACTCTGGCTCGGCGAGGATGACTTGTTGCAGCCGGCTCGATGCTTCTTCGCCCTTGCCAAGGGCATGAGAATGCAGCCCCCAGTAAAACCACGCCCCACTGCGCCCATACGAGAATGTTGGTGACAAATGAGCCAAGGATTGCTCTGCAAAACTCAGACCGTGTTCAAATTCAGTGAAGAAATACAAAACCTGGCTCCGCAGGCCATGGGCTTCAGCAAGCAGATAGCGGCGCTTCACTTCTCCCAGGCTCAGATCTGGATTTAGTTCGGGGTCCTCGAGAATTGCCGTAGCGCTCTCAAACACCGGAAAGGTTGCAGCTAATTTGAACTCTTGATGAAGCAACCAGCAGCGGGCAATCAGCAGGCCGGGTCGCTGCAAAATCATGCTTTCCGGCAGGATGGCCATCCACCGTCTTAGCCGCGGCCATTGTCCTAGATTGACTGCCTTGCGGTAGTTTCTTTCAACGAGGCGGGCAGCGGTTACCTGATCTCCTGCAGCCAAGGAGTGAGCCATGGCCTCTTCGATGAGAGCATTGGCGGCAAACCAGGCGCTTGCCTTGTTGTGAAGGGCTGCTATTTCCTCACCAGCTAGCTGGGTATGCAGCCTATGCGCCAATAACTCCTGAAAAAGATGGTGGTAACGATACCAATTTCCCTCGAAATCGAGGGAGACGAGGAAGAGATTAGCCTGCTCCAGTTCCTGCAGGATGGCCTCGTTTTGCTGGTGGTCCACTATGGCATCGCATAACGGTACACAGAATCGCTCCAGGATAGACGTCCGTAGGAGAAAGTCTTGGATAGCCGATGATTGGTGAGAAAGAACCTCGTCTAACAGGTATTCCATCACGTAGCGATGTCCACTAGCCTGGAAGGCCCTTACAAACGCGGCAGGATCTTTTGCGCCACGAAGCGCCAGGGCTGCAAGGCGTAAACCCACGATCCATCCTTCCGTGCGCTTGTCCAGCGTCTCAACTTCCTCGTCGCTCAATGCCGACCCAACAGATTGCCGCAGAAATAGGTGAACCTCATCGGGCGCGAAACAGAGATCGGCCGTACGTAGTTCGATCATCTCCCCGCTCGCTCTCATGCGAATGAGCGGCAGGTCAGGATCCTGCCGCGTGATAATGGCCAGACAAATCTGCGGAGGCAACCGGTCAAGAATAGTGGTGACCAGTTTGGGTACGGCCTCTCCGTCGATACGATGGAAATCGTCCAAAACCAATATCAGCTTGCCAGGCAGTTCAGCCAGTTCGTTGATCAGCGTGCTCGCCAGGTATTCATGCGGTGGTTTTTGATGGCTCTTCAACAAACTGGACGTTTGCTGAACGGCGCTAGGGTACACTGTTTGGATAGCTTTGGTAAAGTAGGTCAAGAAGACGTTTAGGTTACTGTCCCCAGCATCTAGCGAGAGCCAGGTGCTGGGATGGGGACATTCTTCAAGCCACTGGCCCAGCACAGTTGTTTTTCCGTAGCCTGCGGGGGCGGACACGAGAATGAGCTTGCGCGGAATGGTTAGGCTATTAGGACTGTCACATGGTCTGAGACCTGTGTTAATTTGATCCATTAGCCGTTGTCGGACAACAAGATTCTCCCGCAAACGGGGCCGCTGAAATTTAGTATATAACAGAACGAATGGATCTGTCCCTACCTTTAGCGTGTTCATAATTGGAGCGTATCCTGTCGTTGATATTTACAGCTTGAAGGAACAATTATAGCTTCTAATTCCCACTTTGATTACCTAAGATCTATCCGTTACAATGCGTGGCATGCTCAAGGCAATGGACTCCTCTCTTTCTCCTTTCTTTGATCCGCAAGGCGTAGTGGTTATCGGCATCTCTTTCAATCCGGCCAAGCTAGGGTATGGCATTGCGCAGAATTTGGCCAACTGTGGCTACCGGGGCGCGATTCATTTCGTCAATCCCAAGGGGGGGACGCTGTTTGATCGTCCTGTTTACGTCGATGTGAGCCAGGTGCCGGGACCGGCCGACCTGGCCGTGCTGCTGGTGCCTGCTGCAGTGGTTCCAGCCACACTGCAGGCGTGCGGCGAAATGAGTGTGCGGGCGGCCGTTATCGCCTCCGGCGGCTTTCGCGAGGTTGGGCCGGAGGGAGCCAGGCTGGAAGCAATATGCCTCGACATCGCCCGGCGCCATGGCATGCGCTTGATGGGGCCCAACTGCATCGGCTTGATAGATACTCACCTGCCCCTGGACACCACCTTTCTACCCCCACCCGCCCCACCGGCGGGTGATATCGCTTTTCTCTCTCATTCCGGCGCAATCTGCGCAGCCATTGTCGATTGGTCTCGCGGCCAGGGATTTGGCTTTTCGCGGTTGGTCAGTCTAGGAAACCAGGCGGATGTGACGGAAACAGATGTGTTGGCCCCGGTGGCGGCCGATGCGCATACGCGGGTATTGGCTTTGTATTTGGAAGGGATCAGCGACGGCCGTCGCTTTGTCGACGTCGCCGGGCAGGTAACCCAGCACAAGCCCGTGCTGGCCCTGAAGGTCGGGCGCACCGGCAGTGGCCAAAAGGCGGCCGCCTCCCATACCGGCGCGCTGGCCGGAGAGGAAGCAGCTTATGAAGCCGCTTTCCGTCGCGCGGGGGTGCAGCGCGCGCAAACGGCCGAAGAGATGTTTGATTGGGCGCGGGCGCTGGCCTGGTGTCCCCTGCCCCAAGGGCGTCACGTGGCTGTTTTGACCAACGCCGGTGGGCCGGGTGTCATGGCCGCCGACGCTCTGGAAGCGGAAGGTTTGCTCCTGGCTTCGCTGGCAGAAGATACCAAATTAACACTATGCGAAACTCTTTCTGAGGCGGCAAGCGTGAGTAATCCCGTGGACATGCTGGCCACGGCCACGCCGCAACAATACGCCGGCAGCCTGCAAATTTTGCTGGCCGATGAAAATGTACACGCCGTGTTGCTCATCCTCCCCCCACCCCCCATGTTCAGCGCCGGTGCCGTGGCGCGGCAGGTTTTACCCATCATCCAGACGGCCGAAAAGCCGGTGGTGATCGCCCTCATGGGATACAGCCTCATCCAGGAAGCGCAGGCGCATTTTCGCGCCGTAAACATCCCCATCTACCCCTTCCCCGAAAGAGCTGCGTCGGCGCTGGCGGCCCTGGCCCGGCGCGCCGATTACCTGGCGCAAGAACAGCGAGAGCCGGCAGCGCCGGAAGGCATTAACGAGGAGAAAGCTCGCCGGCTGCTGGCTGCGGCCAAAGCGGGCTGGCTGTCCCAGGAAGTGGCCAACGGCTTGCTGGAAGCGTATGGCATTCCCACGCCGCCGGCGGCGCTGGCGCGAACCGCTGCAGAAGCAAAGGGGATCGCCCAAGAGATCGGATTCCCGGCAGCGCTAAAGATCCTCTCGCCGCAGATCACGCACAAGAGTGACGTGGGCGGCGTGGCCCTCGACCTGACTGGTGGTGCAGCGGTTACCAACGCTTTTAAGGCCATGGTAGCTCGCGCGCGTGCCTCCTATCCCGAGGCGGCAATTGAGGGCGTGCTGGTGCAGCGCATGATCAGAGGCGGGCAGGAGGTCATCGCCGGGATCACGCGCGATGCGCAGTTTGGCCCGCTGGCCATGTTCGGATCCGGAGGTGTGGAGGTCGAAGGCTTGCAAGATGTCGCTTTTGCCCTGGCCCCACTGACGGATGCCGCGGCGCAGCGGCTGCTGCATGACACGTGGGCCGGGAGGAAACTGGCCGGGCACCGCGATATCCCGCCCGCTGACCAGGCAGGAGCCTTGGATATTCTCATTCGCCTGGGGCAACTGGCGCATGATTTCCCGCAGCTTGCGGAGATTGAAATCAACCCCCTGCTTGTGTTGGCTGAGGGGGTAACGGCCGTCGACGTTCGCGCACGACTCGCTTGAGATTTTTTGTGCGCGTGGGAGCAACGGCCGTCGATGGCCGGGCACATCCGGCCCTGGCCTGGTCGTTGGAGGCAAACAAAACGAGGCACGTCGCCAATATATTGTCATCTGCTGAGATAAAGGAGTAAAATACCTGGCTTTTGCACAAAAGTATCATAAAACGTTTAACAGCCAGCAAATAACAAACACAAACGAATAGCCTATCTGGAGGATGTGTCTATGCTCAAATCATTTAGCCGCTTGTTCATTATCTATCGTGGATATCGGCTCAAGCTTATATTCTCGCAGGTGCTGTTATTTATATCAGCGCTCTGCATGATCGGCGTGGCTACATTGACCCAACGCCTGATCAACGACGGCATTGCCACCGGTAACATTGAAGTTGTGCTCCAAACCGGCATTTGGATGGCTGTTCTGGCCGTCGTCGCCGGTGCAACCATGGCCGGTACAGCAGCCTACGCTGTCTTCTTTGCCCAGGGCACTGCCTATATCATCCGCTCTGCCCTTTACAAGAAAATTCAAGAGTACTCTTTTGCCAATTTCGACCGCTACCGCACGGCTAACTTATTGGTGCGCCTGAATGCGGACGTCAACAATATCATGAACGCCGTCATGTACTCGGTTATGCTACTCCTCTACGCGCCCTTTATGGTCCTCATCGCCTTTGTCCTGGCCCTTTTGAATACGCCAAATCTAGTCTGGATCATGATTTTGGTCACGGTGGTCGTCTTGGGCATCATGGCCTTCCTCGTGCCCCAGATTTTTAATGCTTACGACGAGCGGCAAAAGCGCCTGGACGATCTCAACAACACCTTGCAAGAAAACCTCTCCGGTGTCCGCGTCGTTAAAGCCTTTGTCCGCGAGGATTTGGAGGCGGAACGCTTCGGCAAACGCGCCGACGAGCTGCGTAAGCCCGCCTTTCGCGCCGCCTTTCGCGTCGCCTTCTTCTCGCCCATGCTCTCCGGTATTTCTCAGCTGGCCATCGCCACAGCCATTCTCGTTGGCGGAACCCAGGTACTGAACAATACCGGCTTAAACATCGGCGAACTGATCTCCTTCACCCAATACCTGAACATGGTGGTCATGCCCCTGGCCCTGATGGCCGTTGTCGTGCCCTTCCTCCTGCGCGGTGATGCTTCTGCAGGGCGCATTTTTGAGGTTTACGATGGGGAGGCCACCATTCAGGATAAGGATGATGCCCGTGTGCTGGATCCTGTGCAGGTCAAAGGCAAGGTCGTTTTCGATAATGTCACTTTCGCCTTTCGCCGCCCTGATGGCGAACTAGACCCGCCCGCGCTCAAGAATATCAATTTGACCATTGAGCCGGGGCAAAGCATTGGCATCTTGGGCGCTACGGGTTCCGGCAAAAGCGCCCTGGTCAATCTCATTCCCCGCTTCTACGACGTAACCGAGGGCAGCATCACTATCGACGACGTCGACGTGCGCGACATACAGCAGGAAAATTTACGCCAGATTGTGGGCGTTGGCCTGCAGGAAGCGCTGCTTTTCCAGGGAGATGTACGTTTTAATCTCAAATTTGGTGCGCCCGATATTGACGACGAAGTGATGCAAGATGCAGCCAAGGCGGCCGATTCCTACGGCTTCGTCACCAATATGCCCCAGCAGTGGGAAGCGCCGGTGGCGCGCCGCGGTTACAATTTCTCCGGTGGCCAGCGCCAGCGTTTGTCCATGAACCGCACGCTGACCACCCGGCCGCGCGTCCTGATCCTGGACGACAGCACCAGCGCTCTGGACGTGGCAACCGAAAGCCGCGTGCAAGGTGCCATTCCCCGCTTCGCGCCCGATTTGACCACTGTCTACGTGGCCCAACGCATTAGCGCGGTGATTAATTTGGACAATATCATTTTGCTGGAAAATGGCGAGATCGTGGCCGAGGGGCATCATGATCAGCTAATGGAAAGCAGTCCCCTTTACCAGGAAATCTTTGAATCCCAGCTTGGCGGCGGTGTCGTTGCTGGCATCGAAGATGAGGTGAGCGCATGAAAGAGGATGCAACGATTACCCCCGCTGTAAAGAAAAAAGACGACACCGGCAAAATCCTCGGCCGTCTCGTCAGCTACATGGCCGGTGGAGATGCCCGCGGCCGTTTCATTGTCGCCCTGATTGTGCGCGTTATCGGTCTAATTGGCTTGATTCTTCTGCCCACCTTCACCGGGCGGGCTATCAATGTAGCCAGTGATCCCAACGGATCTGTGGACGAGCTGCAAACATGGATCCTGTACGCCTTTATTGCCGGCATCGTTTACCTGGTGTTGAGCTGGATCGCCGAGCGTATCTTCTCTGACCTCGCGACCAAAGGCCTGTACAAGCTGCAGACTGCGCTTTTCAACCATATGCAGACCTTGTCCCTGACCTTCTTCGACCGCCAGCCCTTGGGCCAGTTATTGAGCCGCGTGACCAACGATACAGAAGCAGTGGCTCTCTTCTACGAACAGGCCGTGGCCCAGATCATTCGCGCCATTGCCCAAATCTTGCTCATCATGGTTGTGATGTTTATCGCTGATTGGCGACTGGCCATTGCCGCGCTGCTCATCGTGCCCGTCATGCTCATCTTGACCTCGGTCATTCAGCGCGCCTCCACACCCGCCTTCGCTAAAATGCAGGAAACCATGGGTGATCTCAGCGGTTTCCAGGAAGAAACCATCTCTGGCCACAAGGTAATCATCAGCAACCGCCGCCAGGATTGGGCAACAGAGGCCAATGAACAGTTGGCGGCCGGCGTTTTTGATGTGGGCAGCAAGGCTTACTTTACCTCCCTCTTGCAGATGCCCTTGACCAGCGCCCTGATCGTGCTGCAAATCGTCATTGTGCTCATCGTCGGCGCTTTCCTGGTTATCGGCGGTGAGACAACCCTGGGTGTGGTCATCGCCTTCACCGGTTATGCAGCGCTACTCTCCGGGCCCTTGTCTGAAATCGCTAACCTGACCGGCACCACCCTGACGGCCGTTGCCGGTGGACGGCGCGTGTTCACCATCATGGACGAGCAGCCCGTTATCCAAGACGCCCCGGACGCCAAAAGTTACGAATACAAAGGCGGCCATATCGAATTCAAGGATGTCGATTTCAGCTATGTCCCGGGTCGCAAGATCTTGAAGCACAATACATTCGTGGCTGAACCAGGCCAAAAGATCGGAATCTGCGGTCCTACCGGCGCGGGCAAGAGCACGATCATGAATATCCTTACCCGCTACTACGACATCGACAGCGGCATCATCCTCATCGACGGCCAGGATTTGAAAACCCTGACCCAGGTCAGCCTGCGCGATCAAGTGGGCATGGTCTTGCAGGAAGCATTTCTTTTCTCTGACACGGTGATGAACAATCTCAGGTATGCACGCAAAGGAGCGACGGACGAGGAATGTATCGCCGCTGCCAAACAGGCCAATGCCCACGAATTCATCGTCAATCTGCCTCAGGGGTATGACACGATGATGATCGAACGCGGCTCCAATCTCAGCCAGGGGCAGCGGCAGATGATCACCATCGCCCGGGCCATGGTCGCCAACCCCAAGATCATGATCCTCGACGAGGCCACCAGCAACGTCGACACGCGCACCGAGAAATTAATCCAGGAAGGCCTGCAAAGGCTGATGGAAGGGCGTACCAGCTTCGTCATCGCTCACCGCCTGAGCACCATTCGCGACTCGCACAAGATCATGGTCCTCAACGGCGGCGAAATTGTGGAGATGGACTCCCATGACAACCTCATGGCTGCCAAGGGTTTCTACTACGCCCTCTACATGAGCCAGTTCAAAGGCAAAGGCTCCAACGGTGAGGAGCAGGCAGAAACGACCGATTGGATCAGTACATAATCGTACGGCAAAAAAGATGCCAACTTTTTGGGAAGTTGGCATCTTTCAATGGACGTGCAATGCTGCCAAGTGGTTGGGGAACTGCTTTTGGAGATTTTTCAAATTCAGCGTATCATCTTAACAGTGTATTCACACGAATCAAATGGTTGCCATTTCCTTTGTGCAGCCACCTTCCCAAGACCATGAGCATCTTGCCGGAAGGTTGAACATTTCCGTTTAAGCCCATATGGAGGAAAGCCAATGACCCGTAAAACACTTTTAATGCTTATTGTATTGTTGCTATTCGCGCTCCTGGTGTCCACAGTGGGGGCGCAGGACGTGGACCCCAACCATCCTGTCGACGATGCGATCATCGTTAGTCAAGAAAGAACACCAGATGGTATCAACACCGTCAAAAATATTCCCAACTTGAAGGATACCTTTGTCTCCTCAAACCGGCCCAATACAAACTTTGGTTCGGAAAGCAACATGCAGTTGGGTTACAGTCAGACCGGGCAAAGCTATGGAGCCGTACGCATCATGCTGCAATATGACGTACTGAAGTACATTCCCGCAGGGTCGGTCGTCAACAGCGCCAAGCTGCGTATTCATCTTTCGGGCGTTACGCCCATCGGCGACGAGGGTATGGGCTTCGAAGCGCGTCATCTGACTTCCGGTTGGAGCGAAAAAACCGTCACCTGGAACCAGCACCAGCCATCATGGGGATCTGCAATCGGGACGGCCTATGCCTCGTCCCAACTGGGCTGGCATGAGGCGGACGTCACAAAACTGGTGCGAGAATGGGTCGATGGCAGCCGTAATAACTTCGGCTTCATTCTCATCGGCGATGAACGGCAGCGGGACCGGCTGCGCGTTTACTCTACCAAAGATGGCAGCAGCAGCCTTGCATCCTACCTGGTCGTAGATTACGATCAATATGTGGACACCACGAAGCCCGTGGCCAACGTCAAAGAGCTGCCCGCCTGGTCACCTCCTAACTTCGTGGTGGAGTGGGAAGGATACGATCCCGATAACCCGGATGGCAGCGCCGGCTCCGGCATCCGTTGGTACGATATATGGGACAGCATCGATGATGGCGCAAACTGGCGCATCTGGCGCGCTCAAGTAACCCACAACAGCTCGAATTTCTCGGGTGGAGAACATTTGGTATTCTATAGTTTCACCGCGCAGGCCACAGATAATGCGGGGAATAAGCAGGACCGGGAGGGCGTCCAGGCCAGAACGAGGGTTGATGCGGAAGCTCCGGTCGTTTCCATGATCCCCTTGCCGCCTGTTACCACGAGCCCAACCTTTGAACTCAATTGGGGCGGCACCGACAGCGGGTCAGGCATCATGAACTACGATGTTCAGTGGCGCAGGGCTGGAGAACAGTGGATATGGCTCTATGAAAACACGACTCTGACCTCGTATACAGCGCATACCACTGAGGATGGCACCACTTTCGAATTCCGCGCCCGCGGGACGGACAATGTAGGCAACCACCAGGAGTGGACCGACGTCCAGACGAGTACGACCGTCCACTTGAAGCCGCACTCGACTATCACCAAGGTCGATCCCTTACTATTACAGAAGAAAGGTGGTCCAGGGCCGGATGACAGCTTCCAGGTCTCTTGGGAAGGGTTCACGGAGCCGAACACAGGACCGTTGAGCTACACGGTGTACGTCTTGCCCCCCAATGGGAGCTGGACGAAATGGCTGGAGGGTACGGCGCTAACCACTGGGACGTATACGCTGTTACCGACGGATCCCGATGGCCACTACTATTTTGAGGTTACCGCGCGCAATAACCAGGGGCAGCAAGAAGAGTTCACGCAGACGCCGGAAGGCCAGGGCATCTTAGACCGGCAAGAACCCTTCATCGAGCCGCACCTTTATTATCCGCTCGTGGCTAACGAAGATTAATAGCACGCTGGCCGGCATAAACGGCCGTATGTGTCAATAGCCAACCGGCCCTGTGTAGAGTATGCGCAGGGCCGGTTTTTTTGTACAAGTCCCCAAAAGAATTGCTGAATTGTGAATGCGAGTACGTTCCGGTAAAGATAGCAGGCAAGCTGGCGAAAAAATGCTATTGGGCCCCTTTGGATCAGAACCGGTGCAAAACAGTTGCCAGAAAAAGGTAAAACAAAATCAAAGAAGATCACACGTGCCGCCGCGAACCACCATTACCGTAACGCAACCTTTCCAGGTTGCGATCAAGCTGGAAAGCTTGATTTACGGAGAAGGAATGGGAACGGGCCGCGCGCCACACCGACGGCCGTGAATGGGCCTGAGGTAACGATTGGGAAAATGGTATCATCAATTCAAGCGAGGCACAGATAATTCGCACAACCACTGTGGGTGCCTTTCCGCGTGGTGTGTCAGCATGTGGCGCACAGGATATGAGCGGCAATGTCGAGGTAAGCGTGGCAAAGTGCCATGCCGTAATACTCTTCGTGGTTAATGGGCCACAGTCGTAACGACTCCCAGCTCAGCCAATCCATCCACCATTAACTGGATGGCCAAGGCGGCCAGCAACACGCCAAATACCGCTTCGGTGATCACCAGGCGCGACGGTTCCAGATGTTTGGCCAGTTTGTCCATGTTGCGGAAGACGGCGAAATCAATCGCCGCTATTAGTAAAACAAGGCCAAAAACCATCACCGCCGTGAGAATCGTGTCTATTTCACTGGAGGCCACGACGAGGGTGGCAATGCCTGCCGGATTAAGCAGGTAAGGCACCGCCAGTGGATAAATGGCCATTTGCAACGCGTCACGGCCGCTGGCGTCCTCGTGGTGCTCCGTCTTTTTAGCCGGACTGAGCAGCATATGCAGCGCCAGCAGCAGCAAGATGATGCCGCCCGCCACATTGGCTGCCCCAGGCGTAAAGTGCAGCAAGCGCATCAGAAACCAGCCCAGAGCGACCAATAATAGAGCGGTGACCACGGCCGTGCGCACCATGCGATTGGCCACCTGTTTCTGTGTTTCCGCTTCCATCCCCCTGGTCAGATCGAGAAAGGGCACCAGGGCAATTTTCGGCCCCATGCCAATTAACAGTAATAGAAACAGGTCAAAAATGAGATAGAAATCGATGTCAGAGAAATCCATATCAGGTGCCTCCTAAGAAATAATCGCCATGTCGCCGAGCAATCGCCTTGCGTAAAACGAATGTCAAATTGTAACACAACCTTTCCAGATTGTAGCTCATGTCTTTCGGCCACGACGAAAATCGAAATCCATTACTTTGCATTTTTCTTGACCTGACACATTTTGATGTGTAGCCTACTATGTGATCAGAACAGAGGAAAACAAGATCACAACGGATCTTCAGATTGACGATGATCTTATCATGCGAGCTGTTAAGCTTGGCGGGCACAAGAGTAAAAAGGCGGCCGTTACGCAAGCGCTGCTTGAGTATATTGAGCACTTAGAGCAGGCAAAGATTTCGGCGCTTTTTGGAAACGTGGAACACGATCCCGACTACGACTTTAAGGAACAAAGACGGCCAGCATGACGATCAATCGTTGTTTGCTGTCATGCCTTTAGTGGACATGGCCAGTTGTATCGCCGAAGATGCCATCTTTTTGAAAGATGGCATCTTTGCTCGGATTTACTGCTGGGCCATCAACACACGCACTTTGGCCTCATCATCCTCAATAAGATCGCCAGACATGTCAATTGTCACATCTTTGATGGTCCCGGTGAAGGTGAAGGGTGCCTTGTACTCATGTGTCACCGCCTCGCCAAAGTCATAACCGCAACTCAGGCCCTCGATGCCAAAGAGAATGGGCACCGTTGTGGGGAACTCGCTGTTGCCCACCAACTCACCATTGATGTAGAGCTGCCCACGGCCTGGAGCGCCACGGCCGTTGCGGATGTCAGGCTCGCCGGTCGGTTCAAACTCGTAACGAAAAGTACTCGCTCCTTCAGGCACATTCACCATTGACGTCACAGAAAACGCTTCCAGCCCCAGGTAGTTGTGAATATAGTGCAGCTTGTCCTCCTTGACATAGAGCACGTAGCCGCCGGCGACGCCGCCTTGGGCCACGAGCACCCCTTCCGCGCCGCTAGCCGGGATCTCCACCTCGGCAGTGATGCTGTGCGGCCGGTTGAAAACCAGTGGCGCGACCTGCGGATGCACCACGGAGAGGTTGGGGTAAAAGGTGTAGCTGTTGCGAGGTCTGGCAATCTGTGGACGCTCAGTAGCAAAGCGCTGCATCAGCGTGCCATCCAGCGGTAGCACCTTGTACTTTCCCGCCTCGACATACCAGCGAGCGATCATTTCGGCCAGTTTCTCGGGATACTCATCAGCCAGGTTATGGCTCTCAGTGGGATCTTCGGCGATATGGAACAACTCCCAGCCATTGGCATCCAGATCGTCTAACACCTCGGGCGTGATCTCATCGCCCAAATGACGACCCTTCTCAGCGCCCTGCGCATAAGTCGGGCCTGGGAAACCGCACACCGCGCGCCAGCCATCGTGGTCGATGGCCCGGCTGGCAAACATCTCAAAGTATTGGGTGTGGTGCTCACTGGGCGCACCGGCATCGTCAAAAGTATGGGCGAAGCTGACGCCCTCGATCGGTGACTGGGCCACGCCGCGGATCTGCTCCGGCGGCGAAATACCCAAAACATCCAATACGGTGGGGAGCATGTCTATGGCGTGGGCATATTGGGTCCGAAGCTCGCCCTTGGCCTGGATACCCTTAGGCCAGTGCACTACCAGGTCATCGGTGCAGCCGCCACGGTAAACATCTTTTTTCCAGCGGCGGAAAGGCGTGTTGCCCGCCCAGGACCAGCCCCACGGATAATGGTTATACGAGGCTGGTCCACCCAGCAGATCCATCTTGGGTAAGATATCTTCCAGGCTCTCCCAGTAATAGTTGAAGCTGCTCATTTCGTTGAAGGCGCCATTGACACCTCCTTCCGAGCTGGCGCCATTATCCGGGATCATCATGATCAGCGTGTTGTCCAGCTCGCCGATCTCCTCCAGCGTGTTAAGAATACGGCCGAATTGATGGTCGCAATGTTCCAGAAATCCGGCAAAGACTTCCATGAAGCGCGCGTACAGTTTTTTCTGCTTGGCGCTCAGGCTATCCCACTCGGGCACATCCGGATCCCGTGGCGATAACTCGGCATCGGCGGGGAAGATACCCAACTCTTTTTGCCGCGCAAAAACGACCTCACGATATTCGTCCCAACCCATATCGAATACACCTTTGTACTTCTCAATCCATTCTGGGGCCACCTGGTGTGGCGCATGAGCACAGCCAGGAGCATGGTAGAGGAAGAAAGGTTTATCCGGCGCGACGACATGCGCATCGAGAATAAACTTGATGGCGTTATCGGCAAGATCCTCATCCAGGTGGTAGCCCTCCTCTACGGTTTTAGGTTG
The DNA here is from genome assembly GCA_009937635.1 of Chloroflexota bacterium. Taxonomy (GTDB): domain Bacteria; phylum Chloroflexota; class Anaerolineae; order Promineifilales; family Promineifilaceae; genus JAACFF01. The sequence goes on along the minus strand of JAACFF010000017.1, from coordinate 13,050 downwards.
GGGCACCGAGTGATTATCGTAGGTCAGGTCGGGGAACCATTGGTTAGTCTCGCCGCCCAAAAAGCCATAAAAGCGCTCAAAGCCGCGCCCCAATGGCCAGCGGTGGTAGGGACCGGCCGGCGTGCTTTCCTCCGCCGGCGCCAGGTGCCACTTGCCGGTGCAGAAAGTGTTGTAGCCATGCTCCAGCAGCATCTCCGGCAGCATTCCATTCTGGAAGGGCATACGCCCATCGTAACCCGGGAAGCCGGTAGCCGTCTCCATGATCGCCGCCACGCCGTTGGAGTGATGGTTGCGGCCCGTGAGAATGCAAGAGCGGGTGGGCGAACATAAGGCCGTGGTATGCATATTGGTATAACGCAAGCCGTTCTCTGCCAGCCGGTCAAGATTTGGGGTGTTGACTAAGCCGCCAAAGACCGACATCTGTCCGTAACCAACATCGTCTAGCACGAAAAAGATCACATTAGGCGCCCCTTCTTTGGCCCGCACCGGCTCCGGCCAGGCGGGTTCCGATTCGGATACTGTGCGACCAATCACGCCGGGAAAGGTGGTTCCAGGCTTGTATTCAACTAGGTCTGACATTGTTTATTCTCCTTATCATTTGATCATTGTATTTTCACGTAATAAATCGATGCCGCTATCTGCATCAAGCACTGTTCATCGCTACAATTCATCCCCCAAGCTAACACCCAAGGCCCGCGCCGTCTGCACCAATTCACCATCAGGCGGCACGCGGCGAATGTCAGCCACGGCCTCAACCAGGCTAACCGGCTCCATGCCCTTGGGCGTCATGGCCACCATCATACCAAACTGCTGTGCGGCGATCATCTCTACGGCGTGGACGCCAAAGCGCGTGCACAATTGGCGATCCCACTGCGAAGGCTGGCCACCGCGCTGCAAATGGCCAAGCACGACGCAGCGCGACTCCTTGCCTGTGCGTTCCTCAATTTCGCCAGCAACGACGTGGCCAATGCCGCCCAGGCGCGCCTCGCGATCGCCGTCGGTCTCGCCCGAGGTCACAAACTGCCCCCCTCTGGGCTTCGCCCCCTCGGCTACCACCACCAGCGTGTATTCTTTGCCTATCGCTTCCCTCGCCACAACCTTACGTGCTACCGCATCATAATCAAATTCAATCTCCGGGATTAGGATAACGTCAGCGCCGCCGGCCAGCCCGGCGAATCCGGCGATCCAGCCCGCATAGCGCCCCATCACTTCCAGCACCATTACCCGGTCATGGCTTTCGGCCGTACTGCGCAGCCGGTCCAGCGCATCCACGGCCGTCGATACGGCCGTTTCGAAGCCAAAAGTCATAATCGTCGCCGCCAGGTCGTTGTCGATGGTCTTGGGCACGCCGACGACGGCCATGCCGGTCTCGTATAGCTGTTGGGCAATGGTCAGCGAGCCATCTCCACCAATACAAACCAGTGCGCTCAGCCCCAACGCGTCAAAGTTTTCTTTGGCTTCCTGCAGGATTTCCTCGGGCACGCGCCGCGCCTGGCCATGGCCCGTCTTGGCCGAGAAACGGCCGCGGTTCCGTGTGCCCAAAATCGTTCCGCCCCGGTAGAGCAGTGCATCCATGGCGCGGTAATCAAGGGCCTGTATCTGCGGCGGATCGAGCAAACCTTCATAGCCGTCTTGAATGCCTACGCTCTCCCAACCGCGCAGCGCAGCCGCCTTCACAATGGCGCGGATCACCGTGTTGAGGCCAGGGCAATCGCCGCCGCCAGTGACGATAGCAATTTTCGTAGGCTCGGGAAGATGGTTTGTATTCATTTCTTACCTCTTATCAGGTGCTGGCGAGAATAGATTATGTGGGGATTGGCTTCCATTGAGCCCCTTTTCACAATTATGAAATCTCGCTGGCATTATAACATAGCAGGCAGAAACGGTCGTTATGCAGCAAGTTGAAACAGTTTTGACCGGGGCAGGGGTTATTTGGCGAATCCAGTTGCTGGATTGTATCCACATCCCACTCGATATCCGTATGGAGTTCGCCCATGCCAAATGACCAGGTCACTTCTGTATTGGGCTGCGGATAGGTGGTAGCAGAAGTAATCACCGCTTTTTTAACAGACTCGGGGTGGGTAACCAGAAATCGCCCGGCGAATTGCCCGCCGGCCGAATGGCCATACAAAAAGAATGGTTCGTTCGCCGATCCAAATTCCTGCTGATACGCGTTCACCAAGCGCAGCACCCATTCATCAGCGCCAATTTTCCGTCCGAATAAACCACGATAGCCACCCATAGCATGATCGCCCAGGCGGCTGCTAAAATCCTCCTGGGCAAATGCGGGAACAATTAGGATAAAGCCCTGTTCTTCGGCAAAATCAATCCAGTTACTGGCATAAAACTCGGCATCCGCCTCGGCGGTTCCATCTTTGGAAGGCGTGCCGTGCACCAACACCAATATGTCCGGATTCTCCGGGATAGAGGTTGGCACGTACGCATAGAAGGTGCCAAAGACATCCTCCCCAATCGCCAGCTGGCCCAAATCACGGGCTGTTGGCGGCTCAGCGATTGATGGTGGGCCACATGCTGGCAAAACAGCGATGATTATCATCACAATATAAAATGTGACGGCTGATCTTTTACCGTTCTTCACTGCGATCCGTGGCCATGGGCGGGTCAATGGAGAGCGCGCTGATGGCCGACCGCAGCTCCGGCGTCATATCGATTTCCAACGATTTGAGCGACCCTTCGAGTTGGCTCAGATTTCGCGCCCCGATGATCGGCGCGGTGATCGCCGGATGCGCGGCAGTCCAGGCCACGGCCAGGGCGGCGGGATCGTAACCATTGTCTTGGGCGAAGGTGGTGAACTTTTCGGCCGTATCAAACATCCATTCCTCACCATAACGGATCTTATACATGGCATTCTCGACGACGCGGCCCGATTCAGGCCGGCGTGATATACCATATTTACCGGTCAATAATCCACCGCCCAAGGGGCTGTAGGGAATGACGCCCAATCCTTCAGATTCGGCCAGGGGCAAAATCTCCACTTCAGCCTGCCGCTTTACCAGGTTATACATGGGCTGAATGCACTCGAAACGCGCCCACCCCTCTCTGGCTGAAATGCCCAGCGCCTTGGCGATTTGCCAGGCGGCAAAGTTGCTCACCGCAGGATAGAGGATCTTGCCCTGGGTGACCAGGTCGTCGAAAGCGCGCAGCGTTGACTCCAGAGGTGTGTTAGCGTCAAAGTGATGGATGAAGTAGAGGTCGATGCGATCGGTGTTGAGGCGCTTCAGACTGGCCTCGACTGCAGTCATGATATGCCGGCGCGACGTCCCGCTTTGATTCGGCCCATCACCCATTGGAAAGCGGAACTTACTGGTGATCACCAGTTCATCCCGGCAATCTGCCATCAGACCACCCAGGATCTCCTCCGCGCGGCCTCTCTGGTAAACATTGGCGCAGTCAAAAAAATTAATGCCCGCGTCGCGGCAGCGCTGAAATAGTGCCGCCGAGGTTGCTTCGTCCGCGTCACCGCCAAAGGACATCGTGCCAAAACATAGTTGTGAAACTTCAACGCCCGTACTACCTAGCAATCTGTATTCCATCTTAATCCCCTTCGTAACTCAAGCTTTCCAGCTTGATCGCAACCTGGAAAGGTCGCTTTACATTTTCGATGACGCACTTCGGCGCTTGTTGTCTCCTCCGTAACTCAAGCTTTCCAGCTTGATCGCAACCTGGAAAGGTCGCTTTACATTTTCGATGACGCACGTCGGCGCCTGTTGTCTCCTCCGTCTATTTTAACTCGCAGCTGCTCGATTGAAAAAGCTGCGTGGTTACATTTAACCCTGCCTACACAAATTTTACAGAGATTATTTACTATATAGCCCGTACAACTCTCGGCCAAACAGAATCTGGTATTGACGGTTCAAGTCAAGGTGTGGGAGAATCTAATGGGCAGGTTCCTACGCTTCATTTGCAAAGCTTACGACATGCGGTGGCCACCGTTAACAAAAAGGGGCTCACATGGAAATCATAGCTGGCGACGAGCGGCGCGAATGATGAAGGAGTAACGAGTGACAGATCCGAAATACTTGTCTCAACTTCTTCAACTTATGAATGATAGTTTTGACGAAGAGGAACTGAGAACACTGGCCTTTGAATTAGGCATCGGCTACGATAACATAGCCGGTACCACCAGGACTGGCAAGGCCCGAGAAATGATCTCCGCCCTCGATCGCCAGGGACGCATCGATGAGCTTTATGTCCTCTGTGCTCGGAAACGCCCTAATATTGCCTGGCCCGAACCGCCTCGGCCAGTGGAGAGAACCCAACCCCAACAACCTCTGGTTGATGCCACGATGATAGTGGAGGATCTGCGCCAGGAGCAGGAAGAAGATACACCGTACCGTCAAGATAAGGAAGGTGCTGCGGGCCAAGCCAATTGCAAACTCATTCTGCAAGAAGATCCTCTGCCCGGAGACATTTTTGAATTAACCGCGGCCGAAGTTCTAGTCGGCCGTGCCCCTACAGTTGATTTTGTAATTCCTACTCCGTCTGTTTCAGGCCGGCATGCGCTTTTTAGCCGGGAGAAGGGCAAGTATGCTGTTGAAGATCTAAACAGCACCAATGGCACATTTCTAAACGGAAGGCGACTGACCAAGCGTGAGTTCCTCAAATCAGGCGACCAAATCCGCCTGGGCCAATCCATCATTTTGCGTTTTGAAGCTCCGTCTCAGCCCGCCCCCCTGGCTGCCAACGCCGTCGATTCCAGCGCACAGGCGTCTCAAGCAGAGGCCCCCCTCGCTGGCGCGGCGAGCACCCAATCCGCGGCTCAACCGCAAGACCCAGGCCGTACACGCCAGCCTCATTTTGCCCGCTGGGCAGTTGTCGCTTTGCTGGCCCTCGTGATACTCATTGGCGTTGCAGCAGTGGCCCTGAACTATTTCCCGCTATCTGGCGATCCCGCCTCTTTGGAGGGGATGATCAGGATTCCCGCTGGCACATATCAAATCGGCAGTGGGGCCGGCGGCGCCGGTCATGAAGCCGCAAGAGAGATTGCGCTAGACGCCTACTTCATTGACAAATATGAGGTGACCAATGCGCGGTACGCCGATTTTGTCGACGACACCGGTGGCCGTTCGCCAGCGAGCTGGTCTGGCGGGAATTATGCTGAGGGACAGGCCACATTCCCGGTGACAGGTATATCTTGGGACATGGCCGATGCATACTGCAAATGGTTAAACAAGCGCCTGCCCTCGGAAGCAGAATGGGAGACGGCCGCTCGCGGCGATCAAAGCCTGCTCTTCCCATGGGGTGACAGCGGGAACCAGGTAACGCTACCCGAGAATAGCCCATACCCGGTGGGCACTTTTCTCCCCGATCATAGTTTTTACGGTTTGTTTGATACAGCTTACAACGTCCACGAGTGGGTAGAAGAACCCTACGCGGAAGTGCAATCCGGACGGAAAGTTCTGCGCGGGGGATCCGGGCAGTTGCCAGTTGACCTGGCTACGCGGATCATCGGCGATCCCAATGCCCCCACCATGACGCCACAGGCAGGCTTTCGCTGCGCTGCCAATGCCGGTGAAGAGACGGGCTCAGTGACCCCCGATCTGCTATTCCGTGATGACTTCACCGATCCTGATAGCGGCTGGACTATCGGCTCGGGGGATAACCCTGGTTACCACGCACCTGACTGGTATCATTTGGAGGCGCATACAGAAGGGCCGCTTTTGCTTTTGGGACCAGAAGGCAACAGTAACCGCGGCGACTTGTCCATAGAAACGGAGGTGTTCCTGTCGCTGAGGGAGACGATCAACGACGGAGACTTCCGCTACGGTCTAATCGCTCGTAAAAGTGGCGATCAATCCTATTATGCCTTCATGGTTTCACCGAACACCACGACCTGGTCCGCAGTGAAACAGACGCCTGATGGTCCCATAGAAATAGCCAGTGGGCGAGATGGATCGATTGTCGGCTCTGACCTGCGCAATTGGCTCCGGCTAGATGCAAGTGGGCAAACGTTTGTATTTTGGGTCAACGGCCGATTGGCCCATCAATTCTCAGATCCCGAGGCCCCTCTCGTCGGTGATATCGGTTATATCGTCGAGTCGCTCGGTGCCAGCAAAACCCATTTGCATGTCGACTTCTTGGAAGTTACCACGCTGATGCCAAACCCGATCCCCGCACCCACGGCAGATGCTTTACAGCGGTGATGCTTCACCAAAGAATACTCACGTTGTTGCCGCTTCCAACGTATCGCTAATCCAACGATTTAGGCTCTTATTGGTGTCGCGAAGATTGCCTCCAGAGTATTCCGATGCGTCTTATTCACACAAGGATGGTATCAAATTGTGACACCAAATTCTTGTGTTAATTGACACATGGTTTACGGAATGGCATACCCCCCACCTCATCTCATTCGTTAACATCCATCGTAAGATTTGTGCATTACCCTATATCCAGGTGATGTTACCAGGTAGATGTCATGCGTATTCCACCTGGGAGAAACGAGAAGGAAAGCATTATGCACCAGATCGGCCGTTATCAGATTCGCAATGAAATAGGGCGTGGGGGAATGGCCATCGTCTATCGCGCCCTCGATCCGCGCTTTGAACGTGAGGTGGCCATCAAACTCCTGCCACGCCAATTCAGCCACGATCCCGACTTCTTAGGGCGCTTCCAGTCGGAAGCAAAGATCATCGCCGCTTTAGAGCATCCGGCCATCGTACCCGTCTACGATTTCGGCGAGCACGATGATGCTCCTTACCTGGTCATGCGCTACATGGCCGGCGGCTCCTTGCAGGATCGCTTGCAAGGTCGCCCACTGCCTCTCACCGAAACCTCGCGCATTTTCGACCGCCTGGCCCCGGCCCTGGACAAGGCGCATCAGCGGGGCATCATCCACCGTGACCTCAAACCTGCCAACGTTTTTTTCGATGAGGACGATCTCGCCTTTCTCGGGGACTTCGGCATCGCGCGCATGGCCGAGGCCACACAGACCATGACCATCATCGGCACACCGGCCTATATGAGCCCTGAGCAGGCAGAGGGCAGCAAGAAGCTGGATTGGCGCTGTGATATTTATGCCCTGGGGGTTATGCTCTTTGAGATGTTGACCGGAAGGCAGCCTTATGAAGCGGAAACGGCGACAGGGCAAATGTTGATGCATGTCTTGCAGCCGGTGCCTGATGTACTGGCAGCCAACCCTGAGCTGCCGCCTGAGTGCCAAAACATCATCAACCAGACCATGGCCAAAGAGCGCGCTTTTCGTTACCCAACGGCCGAAGCGATGGCGGAGGATATCCGGAGATTGTTGCCGCAGCCTCAAGTCACTGGGGTAGCGATAGCCGGCGTAGCCATGGCCGGCGCGGCGACCATGATCGAATCGCCGCAGATGGCGACTGTCGTGGATTCTGCGCCGTATCCAGCCACAAGGGGCGCAACGGACCTGGACAGCAGCCCGCAGTTTGGGCAAACAGCCGTTCCCACGACCCCCCAACAGCCGGCGGCAGCGCCGGACGAGCGTAAAGGAGGATCGGGTTGCGTGTGGGCAGTGGCCGCGCTGGTTGTTTTTCTACTACTGTTTGCCCTTGGAGCGGGTTACGTCTGGTTTTTTGGCGGCGGTGAAGAAACGATCGCCGCCTTTGCCGCTCCGCAAGCCGGACGGGAGAGCGCAGCAGTTGCGGCCCAGGTGTCGAGCCCCACAGCCAGCGCCACTCCTACGGATTTACCAACGGCCACGCCGATCCCCAACGCAAGCGAGACGCCAACGGAAACACAAGAACCTGATGGCGATGGCGACGGAGTAGTTGGCGCAGAAGATGCTTGCCCAGCTCTGCCTGGACCGGCAACAGCGGATGGCTGTCCGGCCACACAAACACCTGCACCTGCGTCAGGACCACAGGCGGCCGAAATGCCTGCATCATCGGCAAAGCCAATGGAACCGATTACATTTGATCTTCCTCCTGAAATCAGCAGACTCTTGTCAGATGCCGAGGTGATCTTTCACGATGACTTCGCCGAGCTGTCGTCCTCCAACTGGCGCGAGGCCGGCGACTACCAGACCGTCGATGGCTTGCTGGAACTGACAGACACCGCAGAATGTCTCGGCCGTATGGAAGGGTTAACCGCCAATACCGCGGTGCTGGTCCATTTTTCATACGAAGACGTTCCGCAATCAGATTTCGAGATGTTCTTCAACAACGACACCTGGGGCAGCGTCGATTACCGGCAGTGGGGCACGCGACTGAATGGAGAAATCCCCACGATCCATGTTGTACGCAAACGTTCAACCATTGAAGATAGCGCCCTGGACGGCGATCTCAGCCTCAACCCGGATACCTGGTATGAGCTGTTGCTGGCAGTGGACCAGGATGCCGAATTCGTGGCTCAACTATGGGAAAGTGACGATCCCGCTACTTATGCTGAATACCGGACAACCTTGGAGGAATGGGCGGATCAGGAATGGTACGGAGCCTTCTGCAATGCCAGGGGCAGCGTATTCGTGGATACGTACAGTGAAATCGTATTCAACGAAATCCTACCAGCGGCAGTGGCAGAAGCGCCACCATCCACTACGGTGGCCAACCAGACACAAACGCCACAATCCACTTCGTCAAGCAACCAGACCGGAGCGGCGAGCCAGGGGGACGGGCTGCCCATGGGCTTTGAGAGCTTCGGCACCTGGCGGCGCGGCGACCAAGACAACGGCTCGTTTACCCAATCCGGTGAGCAAGCGCATAGTGGCGGAAATTCGGCCAAGTTGAGCTATGATTTTCCCTCGACAGACAATGATTACGTCGTCTTCCTGCAATTGAACGACATCAGTGGATCGCCAGATGCTTTACAGGCTTGGGTTTACGGTGATGGCGTTGGACATTATCTCAACGCCTGGGTCTTGGATAGTGACGGACAGACCTGGCAGGTGCCCCTGGGCAATATCAGCCACACGGGTTGGAAGCAGGTGACGGGTCGCATTGCCACGGGCCAGGATTGGCCCTGGACCCATATCAGCGGGCCGGACAATGGCCAGGTGGATTATCCTTTGACCTTCCGCGCTTTCGTCCTCGACGACGTCAACGCCGGTTACAGCGGTAGCGGCGAGATTTTCATCGACGATCTGTCGGCCGTTACCATCGGTGGTGGCCCCGCCCCCGGCTCGGGTCCGGCAAACACACCGTCGCCAACGGCAGAGGCAGGAGGCACATCTAGTCCAGGGCCGACGACTGCAGCATCCTCTGGCCCGCTGGACTTCAGTTACCTCGTGGAATGGCAACTCGATCCGCAGGATGACAACAATGCTATCGCTTCTGTGGCCCTTTACCCCCGCGGCGGTGATGGCAATTATAGCTATTATCAAGACGACAGCTTGAGACCAGGATCGCATTTTGAGTTCAATTGGCGCGCCTGCAAACCGTATCCCGGCTCCTTCCGCGTGGACTCCGGCGATGGGCAAAGCATAAAGAAAGATGTCTGGGAGAAAGCACCCTGCCCGGATGAAGGGTAAAAAGGCCCTTCCTACATCCTCTTAATCGAGCCCGATAACGTCATTCTCTGGCCTTCTTAGCCGCCGTAGACAGAATGAGGTAGTTGGCATGGGACCACAACAACGGTGTGGCGATCTCCCCCCGCTCCATCTCTACCTGCCAATCCATGATCGTTCGCTCATTCATATCATCACTCTGTGCGAAGCCAGGTGCAGGGACGATGCTTGCGGCCAGCTTACCGCTAATGGAGATCGAATGAGCGATCCGATTCAGATTCTTATTGCCGATGATCACACCCTCTTTCGCGATGGCCTGCAAGCCTTGTTTGGTTCGCTGCGCGATACGGCCGTGAACTGTCAATCAGCATCAAGACCGTACGCAATCACTTCTCCAATATTTTCAGCAAACTGCAGGTAGTCAACCGTGCCCAAGCTATCATCCGCGCCCGCGATACAGGACTCGGTCGCTAAACAAAAAGCTGCCAGCTTTCTGCGCATTAACAGAGCATTCATCTGCTGCGGGTAGTAAATGTTGGCGCCTTTCAATCGTGCCATCGAGAGACTAAATAGGTTAGTGCGAGGTTCGCCAATTCGGAGGATAATGGAACGATGCTTTGGTTTGCTCTTATTTTTGCCATTGTAATTGGCACTGTGGTCAGCCTCATTACACGCAGTTGGCGTCGAGGGCTGCGTGCTGGCTTGATCGCCCTGGTATTGGGCGTCTTGATAGCTCTGATCATTGTATACAGTGGATTGATGGGCGGTTAACGTGCTGCGCGCTCTTGCCTTAGTTACCCTAATTGCAAAATAAATTCCGCCACTTCTTCACCACGCGCGTTGGCAAAACCTCTATCTTCACCGCTGATTTTAAAGCCGCATTTCTGCAAGACGCGTAAAGAGGCGATATTATCTTGGGCGGCGCGCGCATATAGGGGACGCGTCTGTACCACATCTAAAAACTGCGCCAGCGCCGCCGTGGCAATCCCCCTACCCCAGAATTCCTTGCCAATCCAATAGCTCACTTCTAGATCGCCGAACCAACCATGGCTCACGATATACCCGGCGACCTGCCCCGCATGAAGAATTGCCTTGAGCGTGATCCGCTCGCCGGCTAAAATCTTGGCCCATTTACCGTCGAAAGCCTCTCTGTCCGCAGGATCTTTGGCCGTGAAGGCTGCCATCTGGTTAGCCTCGGGGTCTAGCTGCTGCTGGAAAAACATATCCAAATCAGCTTCAGTCACATCGCGCAGGCAAATATCAATTGGCATAAGGTTCCTCTGAAAACAGTCTCAGGCAAAGGAGCCAAGCCCGCCAGGCTTTCTTTCCGTCTTGGCTCCTTTGAGGCTTTGCGTGACACTTCATTCATAATCATGCGGCTGCGACGCAGATTAACACCGATGGTCACAGATGACAAACACCCTCTGCCTCTTGCCACCTACCCCTCACCCCTCGATTAACCTGACGAAACGGCCGTGTCGTAATAGAATTAGTAAGGATAGAATCATAAGATCGAATGGTACCTTCCACCCCCAATTGCCACCGATATCCTAGGGGTGTCTATACTGTTAAAGGTTATCCATTGACATGGATGTTAAGGAGAACACACGCGCCACGGCGTACCACTATAAATGAAAATCTCACGTGGAGATGCGAGGCTCACCAGGCTTTCTTTGCGTCTTTGCCTCTTTGCGCCTTTGCGTGAGCCGATTTCAGAGGAGTAAAACGTTGTATTTATCAGATGCCCCATTAACAAAGAGCGCCGATGACAAGTTAGGGCGATCGGGATTTTCCAGAAACCTCGCACAATCTATTTTAGGTTGGGATCAAGAAGATAGCATGATCATCGCTCTTTTTGGCCCTTGGGGGAGCGGAAAGACATCTTTGTTGAACATGACAGTTGAAAATATCCACGAGATTTCACAAGGGATGGAGACGGGCCAAGAGCCCATTATTATGCGCTTCAATCCTTGGAACTTCTCAAACCATGACCAGATCCAGTTGATGTTTTTCACACAACTATTTTCGGAAATTGACGCCAAGGCGCCTGCATGGTTCAAGGGACTTGAGGAAAAATTGGGCGATTCAGGTAGCTTGCTATCCGCTACTTCGACAATGCCGGCAACAGGACCCTACCTGGCGGTAATCGGAAAACTATTCCAGCAACTTGGCGACGGCAAAGACGATGTAATAGGCCTTCGCGCTGAAATTGATCGAGCGTTTAGTGAACTAGACAGGCGAATCGTTATCGTTCTTGATGATTTGGATAGACTTGGAAAATCTGAAGTAAGGTCGGTATTTCAATTAATTAAGCTCAATGCCAATTTCCCCCATACAGTTTTCTTGTTAGCTGCCGATAGAGAAGTGGTTGAAAAATCACTTGATACAGAGCAAGGTGTTAGAGGACGAGACTATCTTGAGAAGATTATTCAAGTAGGTTTTGACATCCCGCCTATTGACGAAGCGCACATTTCGGAAATTCTTCTGGAACAATTAGAAGAGGTTTTGAGCAGGTTCTCACCCGATGTCATCGATAAAGAGCGTTGGGGAGGTCTATATCACAGTGGATTTCGCGAGTTGTTTCACTCTCTTCGCCAGGTAAAAAGATTTATCAATGGATTGGCCTTTAACCTTAAGTTGGTTTCTTCAGAAGTAAATATGGTTGATTTTATCGGCCTTGAAGCCATACGGATTTTTGAACCTGATCTCTACAAGACCATAGCCGGAAATAAGCCTCTCTTTACCTCAGATCCTCTCCTTACCTCAGACATTGGACAAACAGATCAGGACAATCTTCAGGAACAATTTGAGACGGTCTTCAAAGGAGTGAAGAATCATGAGACTTACAGGCAGCTACTGTCTTCTCTATTCCCAAAGCTGAAAGCTGCCGAAGCGGGCACCTGGTATTCGAGCGATTACCAGGAAACTTGGCGAAAAGAACTACGAATTTGTTCAGCAGATCATTTTGACACCTACTTCCTAATGGGCGTTCCCGTGGGACGAATTTCGCAAGTTGAAATGATCGAAATCATGCAATCGATGAACAATCCCTCAGCATTGGCCAATACGATGAGACAGTACACACACAACGGCCGTTTTAGGCAACTGCTGAATCTATTAATTGGCCGCAAGGATGAACTTTCGCAACCTGAAATTGAGAACCTGACTAGTGCATTGATTGCGATCGGTGAAGAAGTTGAGGATAGTTATATCAGCGCAGTAGATGTGGGAATGGACTGGCAACTTGCTCGTGTTATTCATCTCTATATCCAGGATATTGATTCGGGCAAGAGATGCGCTTGGTTCAATAACCAAATCGTAATCGGAACAGCTTTGAGCACCATATTAACGCAGATTCAAATTGAAGAGCAAAAGAATAAAGAGGACGACCTCTTATTCACCGTTGCTTGTCGCCAGGAATTAAAGAATACTTGGATTGACCGGGTCCGCGATCTAGCGAAATCCCGAGATCTTGCTTCTGCCAAGGATCTCAAGGACATCCTTCAATACTGGGCCATATTAGCGCCTGATCAGGATAGTGAAATCGATGCATTCATAACTTGCTTGATCCAAAGCATCGATGGGATAGCCATATTGCTGAAAGCCTTCCTTAAAAT
>JAACFF010000547.1 GCA_009937635.1 Chloroflexota bacterium | reverse complement strand
TATTCGAGTATGAGGTGGACTCCGGTGATTTGGTGCCCGAGTTGGCGACTGGTTGCGAGAGCAGTGAAGATGGCAAGGTATGGACTTGCACCTTGCGCGAAGGCGTTATGTTCCACGACGGAACGATGCTGGATGCTAACGACGTGGTCACAACCTGGTCGATTGGTATCGACGCCGCCAACCCGCTGCACATCGGCAACACCGGTGGTTTCGATTACTACTCTTACCTCTGGGATGGCTTAATTAACGCTCCCAGCGAGTAAGATTAATGTATTAAAAGATTGGTTCAATTTGGAAGATTGGACCAATCTTGAGTTATCGAAAGTTGTCTGATTATGCTTGAAACGGCATAATCAAGTAAATACAGGATGGCCGGAGACGGCGCAAAGTTTGTCTGGGCCATCCTGTATTGTTATGAGCTTTCAGCCATCAGCAATCAGTTGTCAGGCACTGAATGCTGAAACCTTACAGTTGGTACCTGATACCTATGATTCAATATACTATTCGCCGATCGTTTCTTGCTATCCCCGTTCTTTTCGTTGTCATTTTGGTTACCTTTGTGATTGCCCGCTCAATTCCCGGTGATCCATGCCATTCGATTCTGGGCGAAAAGGCCACCAAGGAGAGATGCGATCAATTTATGGAGGATCACGGTCTAAACGAGCCAATTTATGTGCAATTCTTTCTTTTCTTGGAAAATTTAGCGCAGGGTAATTTGGGCGATTCCATACGATTCAGCCGCCCGGTGACACTTATTATCGTGGAGCGTTTACCAACGACCATTGAACTGGGTTTTGCGGCGATGACGCTGGCTGTGCTGATTGGCCTGCCGTTGGGCATCATATCGGCCGTACGGCGCAATTCGATCGCCGATGTCGGTACGATGATCGGCGCCAATCTGGGGGTATCTATCCCGGTATTTTTCCTGGGATTGATGTTGATTTATGTTTTTGCCGTGCTGTTGCGGGATACGCCCCTGCAGTTACCGCCGTCGGGCCGCTTAACAGCCGGGTTATCGCCGACTCCTTTTTATGAAGTTTTTGAGATGGATCCTGGCGAGGAAACATCCCTGCGTTTCCACGTTTTTGAATTTATCGCCAAGCTATATATCCTCAATTCCATATTGACCCAAAACTGGGCTGTCTTGAAAGATACGGCCACCCATCTGATTTTGCCCGCCATTGCCCTGGCGACTATTCCGCTGGCCATCATAGCGCGCATGACCCGCTCCAGTATGCTGGAGGTTCTGGGGCAGGATTATGTTCGTGCGGCACGGGCTAAGGGGTTGAGCCAGAACAAAGTGGTGCTGAAACATGCCTTTCGTAATGCTTTGCTGCCAGTGGTGACGATTGTCGGCCTGCAATTGGGTAGCATTCTGGGCGGCGCTGTTTTGACTGAAACGATTTTTGGACTCTCTGGCGTGGGTCGCAGCGTGGTGGAATCAATCTTCTCGCGCGATTTTCCGGTACTACAGGGTTTTGTGATTGTTATCGCGGCTATCTATGTCTTGAGCAACCTACTTGTCGATCTTTCCTATGGCTTTCTTGATCCTCGAGTGAGGCTTGATTAACTGATCTCAGGAACCCGGTTTTTCTGGCAGATGAGAACATTGTATGGTGAGTAAAAAAAGGGTTTCTAAATCGACAAAAATCTATGCAGACTGAAGAAAGTATGAGTACCGTAGCAGAAATCCCTACTGACGATATTGCCGACATGGGCGATTATAAGGCGAACAGTCTCTGGCGATTGACCATGCGCCGCGTTTTGCGCCAGCGATCGGCGCAGGTTGGTTTAATCGTCCTGGGTATCATTGTCGTGATGGCTATTTTTGCTCCATTGATCGCCACGCATGATCCGACGGAAGTGTTGATCGGCAAGGAAGATGTCAAGAAGCGGCAGCCACCTTGTATCCATTTGCTAGGCTGTCCGGAAGATCAACCGCAGCATTATTTGGGGACCGATGGCAATGTTCGCGATTTGTTCAGCCGCATCGTTTATGGTTCGCGTGTTTCTTTGCAGGTAGGTTTTATCGTGGTGGGTTTTGCGGCCACGATTGGTACTGTCTTAGGGGCCATTGCCGGCTACGCCGGCAGCGGATGGGATAACACCATTATGCGCATTTTGGATGTGGTGCTCTCTTTCCCCGCTTTGCTGCTGGCCATTGCCATCGTCTTTGTGATGGAGGACCGCAGCTTGACCAATGCCATGATCGCCGTAGGGATTGTGAGTATCCCCGCATACGCGCGGGTTGTGCGTTCTTCTGTTATCACCTTGCGGGAGGCGGACTATGTGGAAGCCTCGCGCGCCCTAGGAGCCAGCAACCGTGAAATCTTGTTCCGCCGCATCTTGCCTAATGCGTTGCCGCCGCTGATCGTGTTGGCTACGTTGGGTTTCGCCACAGCTATTTTGGACACGGCCGCGCTCTCTTTTCTGGGACTGGGTGCACAGGAGCCTACGCCTGAATGGGGCACGATGTTAGGGCGTGAGCGCAACCAGTTGTTTAGCGCACCGCACCTCGTTTTTTCCGCAGGTATTGCTATTTCCATCACCGTATTGGCCTTCAATTTGCTCGGCGATGGCTTGCGTGATGCGCTGGATCCACGTCTGGTTCAGGGCAGTGGCGCCGCCAATGAGTAGGTCTGAAGGTAAGTAATCAAAGATTTCGCAGATTACACAGATTTATAGAAATAGGGTAACTACAAAATTCTGAAACGAGAAATCTGTGCCCCGACCTCTTAAGTGGATCGCCATAATTGCAGTTATCGCTCTGGTTATCGGTCTCGCGTACCTGGCCTGGCCCCAAATTGATCCATCTCGCAATGTTTATGCTGTTGATATTCCCATCGAAGGCAATCCGGGCGATTGTGAGGGGACGGTGCGGTTTGCGGTCTTGGGAGATTTTGGGGAGGCGGGTCAAGCGGAAGCTGATGTGGCGGAGATGGTAAACAGTTGGGAAGTAGGTTTTATTGTCACTGTTGGAGACAATAACTACCCCAATGGTTCAGCCGCTACTATCGACGAGAATATCGGGCAGTATTACCAGGGCTATATTTACCCCTACGTGGGTGATTATGGGGCAGGGGCAACGGAAAACCGTTTCTTCCCAGCGTTAGGTAATCATGATTGGCGGACAAGCTCGCTCCAGCCCTATCTGGACTATTTCAGCCTGCCGGGGAATGAACGATACTATGACGTGAACTTCGGGCCGGTCCACTTGTTTGTTGTGGACAGCGACTCCATGGAACCGGACGGCCGAACCGCCGATTCTGTCCAGGCTCAATGGCT
>JAACFF010000151.1 GCA_009937635.1 Chloroflexota bacterium | reverse complement strand
TATTCGGAGTTTGTGACCTTTGCGTGGCCAGAATGAGCAGACCAACCAACAGTAGAGCGATACCTACGACGGCTGGTGCCGTAAGCTTCTCACCCAATACAAAGACCCCTAATAGCCCGGCTGTTAAATGCTCGGCGAGCGTTAGAGTAACCGCGGTGGCCACAGGAACGGCCGACAATCCAATCGTAAACAGCAAGTAGCCGACGCCAACCGTAACAACCCCCAAGTGCATGGCCACAGCTATACCGCGGGGCTCCCGCAACCAAGAAAGATCGCCGGCAAACAGGATGGGAAGCAGAAACAATACGCCAACAGAGAATGTGACCGTCAGTACGGCGCCCGCGGGCTTAGTGTTAAGTAGATCTTTGCTTAGCATAGCGTATAAGGCATAAATTGTTCCTGCAGCGACGGCCAGGAAGATACCCAGCAGGTCGGTTCTTATGCTGTCACTGGCCAAGATAAGCGTAGCACAGCCCAGGATTGCCAGGGCAGTTGTCGCCATCCAGCGGCGGCCTGGACGATCTCGGCGTATCAGGAAAACTAAAATTCCAGCGGCGATTGGCGTACTACCGATGCCCACAATCGTACCCACTGCGACACCGGTTCTGGCAACGGCGGCAAAAAAGATTTGAGACGCAGCGATACCGGCCGCGGCGATGAGTGTCGTGGCCACGGGCCAGGATCGCCAGTGACGCACACTGTTTAGCTCGCCTCGGTAGGCTGCCAGAAAGGCAAGGGCAATGGCGCCGATGGCCAGGCGCATGGTGCCTACGGTCATGGGTTGGGTTCCCTCTGGGGTAAAAGCTTGAGCGGTTCCAGTGGTTCCCCAAAGCACAGCCGCGGCGAGAATGAACCATCCGCAGCCTGCATGGGTGAGCCTGTTTTTTGCCTTGCGTCTCATTAATCCCAAAGGGTTTCAGAAATTAGACTTCTCCACCAACCGACTAACGCAGGGTCAGTCGTAACGGCCGTAATTAACCGGTTCGGCCCACGCCTCGCCAGCATCCAGCGTCGCCAGCCGATCTTGACCTAGCTTATCCAGGTAGGATGTGCGATCAGGAACATTGTATACCCATTCCTCAAGCCATGCTTCTGTTGCCGCTTGATCACGGGAGATCTTATCCCAGGCAAGATAGAAAGCATTATCTCGATCGTAGTAGCCTTGGACATAGCTTGGATGAGCCCCATAAGGTTCATGAACAATGGCATCGACTACGAGGCCTGGGATCAACGTCCGGTTAGGGTCATTGCGAATGATGGCCTCGTCCACGATTTCTTCTACAATGACCACTACCTTGCGGGCAGCAAAAGCAACCTCTTTTTGCATGCCAAGCAGTCCCCAGATTTGGGTATTGCCTTGGGCGTCAGCACGTTGGGCGTGCAAAAATGCAATGTCCGGTTTGAGCGGCGGAACCACGCCGATTTCTCCATCATCGTAAGGGCTTTGTACGAATTTTATTCGTGGATTGGCCTCTGGCAGATCGCTGCCCTGAAAGCTGCGCAAGGGGAAAAAGGGAAGGTTTGCGGCTCCGGCCGTGTAACGGCCGACCATGCCAAAGTGCGAGTATTCTTCGATTTCCAAGGGCTTTGGGATACCCTTCTCCACTGCACGGCGAATACAATGCAGGCTGCCCACGCCCGGATTGCCCAGATAACTGAAGATTAGCTTGCCTGCTACGCCTGCAGCTATCATCTGATCATAGACTATATCGGGTGTCATTCGTGCCAGGGTCAGGTTTTGCCTGCGTTGGCGAATGATCTCGTGTGCTGCCGCAAAATCAATGAAAGCTGTAAAACCCTCAATTGCCACCACGTCGCTATCGGCGACGTAACGGGTGACCGCTTCAGCCATCGTGCATATTTTTGTTTCATTCATGGGAAGTTCTCATCTGTGCCCACCAACCAGTTATTTAAGATTTAAACCTCCTTGAAGCCAACGCTTCTAGGAGGTTTATAAAAGGAATTGACTAGAATGTCACTGATGCCGAGCGACCACCGGCGAAGGATTAATCAATAACGGTCTGGCTTTGCTCGTGCATGTACTGTTGTACATAGTAGAAGCTTCCGGCTGCCTTACCAGTGGAACCGCTTCCTTTCCAGCCTCCAAAAGATTGGTAGCCAGGCCAGGCACCTGTCGTTGCGCCGCCAGCCCGGTTTACATAGACAACGCCCGCCTGTATATTGTCAAGGAACCATTGTATCTCTTCGTCCTCTTCTCCGAAGAAACCGGCGGTCAGACCGTATTCAACGTCGTTTGCTCGCGCCATGGCGTCGTCCAGATTCTCAAAGCTGGCAATGGTAACGATGGGTAAGAACATCTCATGTTTCCAAAGGTAGTGATCTTCCGGAAGTTGATCGGCGATAGTAGGGGCAACATAATATCCTCCGTCGCCCAACGTTTCCCCACCAAATAAGATCCTACCGCCATCGCGCAAATCTGAGACAAATTTCTGGTAGTCTTCATACACGCCACGGTTGATAACAGGACCCATGAAATTATCTTTAATGGTCGGATCGCCGATGTTAATCTGTCGCGTCAGTTCAAGCAGCTTATCCACGAAGGATTCCCTAACGCTATTGTGCACGTAAACACGCGAACATGCTGAGCATTTCTGCCCTTGTAGACCAAAGGCGGAGCGCATGACGCCCATGGCCGCCTTATCCAGATCGGCCGTCTTACTAACAATCGTTGGGTTCTTTCCTCCCATTTCGGCGACGACAGGGCGCGGGTAGCGACTGTGTGAGAAGGTGCGCAGGATGTTCATGCCGACGTCGTAGCTGCCTGTGAAGGTGATGCCGGCCACGTCAGGGTGGTCAACGAGAGTCTGGCCAACGGTCCGGCCTGGACCCGTGATGAAATTAAAGACGCCGTCCGGCACGCCTGCGTCACGGAAGCATTCAGCCAGTAGCCAACCTGTGTAGGGTGTATCAGTAGCAGGTTTGAGAACCGCTGTGTTTCCGGCAACCATAGCTGCGCTGCTAGGACCGCCAGCCAGCGCACCGGGGAAGTTGAAGGGAGCAATGACAACCCACACACCATAGGGCTTAAGGACGCTACGATTGTGATGCTGTTCGCTCTCGGCCAGGAGCTTAAAGCTGAAGCCATCGTTCTTCTCCATGGCGTCGCAGTTGTACCTAATTAGGTCCGCTGTTTCTTCAACATCTCCCAGCGCTTCCAGGCGATTCTTTCCTACTTCCATGCTCATCACAGCGCCCATATGAAAAAGACGCTCGCTCATTAAGTCGGCTGCCTTGCGGAGAATGGCGACGCGCTCTTGCCAGGGCCGGCTGCTCCAGGCTGGAAAAGCAGCCTTGGCAGCAGCAATTGCATCGTTCGCGTCCTGTTCAGAGCCTTTCTGGAAGTAACCCATGACAACGCTGGTGTCAACCGGGCTCACCTTAGCGAAAGTCTCATCCACGAAACGATCCTGACCGTTAATGTACAGGGGAAAGGTCGCCCCGAAACCGGCTTTGGCCTCCGCGACAGCTTCATCAAAATATTCGTGAAGCAGAGGATCTGGGCTGGCCAGGGTCGAATATGTGACTTTGATGTGTTTACGCTTTTTTTCAGACATAGTTTCCTCCAAAAGGGAATATGTGGGATTACTACTTGATCAGAATTCACGCAGGTCAAACTGCGATGCTAACAGGTGCCGATATTGTTTGTTGTTAATGCTGCAGGAGGGCCTGGAAAAGGTGAATTCTAGTTAAATGCGCCGCTATTATACACTGTTTTTGGAGGCATGTATACTGCCTTATGAATCAACAAGCATCAACGATCTTAATCAGGTGTCGGACCGTTATTGCGCTAATGCGAACGGCTGCGGGTCGAGGCCGTAAGTGTCTTTAGTCGACCCTAATTTTAGAAACTGGCGGGTCTTCTAACATTGAAAGGCTAAGCAATATTTGGCAAGATAAGCTGGTGAAGGGTTAAATCTGGAATCTCCAAAGCAACGGCGCAGGGCATCTCCAGTTTGTTCCAGAAAGTGAAAAGATCAACGCTCGGATTGTAATGATAAACGAAAAGGGTCAAGTTGGATCAATCTGAACGGCCGAATGCCTGATCAGCAGTAGAAAATCTGCGTTGGGCATTTCAAGCGTCATGGCAACTGATTAACAGGTTTTGATTCCTTGCCATTCGCCTGGAAATCAATTCAAAGCATCCAAGGACCATTGGGCAGGGTAGAAGTTTTCATTGACGAGTAATGCTTCCTGATATGCTTCGCGGGCACCGGCAACATCTCCCAGGAAGGCCAGGGCATGGCCCTTATACCAAAATGTTTCCTCCACATTGCGCCCACCCTGAGTTTCCAACGTTGCATCGGCCAAATCCACGATGTCCTGGTAGCGTTGAAGTTTCATATATGCCAGATATGGCTGGAACTGGTACCAAAGCATACGCGGTGGAAGTCCAATTTCGCGCGCTTCATCAAAAGCTTGGGCACCACCTTGATAGTACCTGGATTCGCCAGTCAAACCTCCCATGCGAGTCAGTGCGGTACCCAGGTTGAACCAGGCGATAGCATCGTTAGGATTGCTTTCGACTTCTGCTTCGGCACGTGCGGCGGCATTTTTCCACATGGCGAAGTCATCGAACATTTCCGGTCCCAGGATAGCAGCTATTTCCTCCTCCTGGTGAGGTTGGTAGACGACATAGAAGGTATAGTTGAACTGCTGCCAAAACTTCTCGATCTCGTCGTACTTAGCAGTGCGTCCGGAACCGTCCCAAGGTCCCAGATAACTATCCTGCGTTAATAGCTCTTGTTCTGCATCGTCATAACCGAAGACCGTTAGATAGTGTCCCCACCAGCCTGATTCCGGCAATTCGTACCCCTTTTCAATGACTACCGGATAGCCGGCAGATACAAAACGTTTCACCATTTCCAGGGTACCGCCGCTGCGGGCTATCGCACTGAAACCTGGAGTCTGTTCATTGACGTAATCAGCGATTTGCCAAGGACTGACATTGCGATCTTCTGCATTGGGTTTGAGGTATTCTGCCACTTCAGTCTGGGTGATGTCATTGCCTAGAAAGTTAAGAGTCTGTGTGAGATTGGCTGGGCCACAATTGTTAAATGTCTGCTTAATGACGCCCATACCATTCAGTACATGTTGTTCTGGTAACGGTGCAAGGGTTGGGGTAGGGGCCGGAGTGGGTGTTGTTGTGGGGACCGCAGTCGGTTCCGGCGTACTGTTGGCTTCGTCTTCACCCGTGTTGACCGCTTCCGTCGAAGGGGGCTGCACGGTCGGCGGTAAATTGGTTTTGGTCGGTACGATCGTCGGTGGAGAGTCTTCGGCAATCAATGCTGCAATGTCTACTTGATCTCCTCGGCTGCCTTGAGATGGAGCGGGCAGCGCGGTAGCCACCGGGGCTACCGCATCGATTACGCCTTCGGTGATGTCGCTCAGCATGCGACTGCGTTCTGAAAGGGCGACCCGATAGCGACCAGGAATCGCCTGTACTGCTGCGGGCAATGCGAGTAAACCAATAATAAAGATTAGCTGTAGTGCTACAATTATCAAGATGATATTTCTTGTCCGATTCTTCATTAACCTAATTCTCTAAAGTTCTTTGATCCGGCAACATTATTCGGCAGCAGACGATCAATGCAACGTAGCCAATGCCTCTGCGGCGAGCGTGAAGTTTGGATTAAACTCCACCGCTTTCTCGAGGTTCTCGCGCGCGGCTTCTTTATCGCCCAATGCCGCCAAGGCAAGACCTTTGTAGTAGTATGATTCCTCAAAATAAGGACGGTCTTTTAGCGTCACGTCGGTAAGCAAGAGAACTTCTTCATAACGACCGGTCTTGTAATAAGCCTCATAAGGCCCAAACTGGTACCAGAGCATTCGCCAGGGCAGCCCAATGGATCGCGCCTGATCGAATGCCGTTGCCGCTTCCTCATACTGCCCAAGACTGTTGTATATGGTTCCGAGGTTAAACCAGAGAAATGCGTTGCCTTCATCAGTGGCGGTCTCATTTTGCACGGTTTCCAGGGCGTTTTGCCACATTACCATGTCGTCCATTTCGTCGCCAATAATGGAAGCTACCGTCTCTTCCTGCGCCATTTGATATAAGACAATGTAGTTACGGTTAAAATGTGGCCAATACTCATCCAGTTCCTCATAGGAAAGCACACGGCCGTCGGGGTGGGCATTCAGCAACGGTTCTTCGCTGGTACCAAACCAGGAATCGTAGACCCAAAATTGCTCCTGTTCGTCATCGTAAGCTACAAGCAGGAGATAATGTCCATACCAACCCATCCATCGATACTCACCAGGTGGTTCGATGCCGATCTCGACGATCACCGGAATATCGTTGGCGAGAAGGCGGCGCAGCATCTCTTGTGACCCATCACTGCGTGAAATAGCGCTAATTTGCGTCTGTTCGTTGACGTAAGCGGACATTTCCTCGGGACTGACATTACGATCTTCCGGATCTGGTTTTAATATTTTGGCCGTGTCCTTTTGCGTACTGTTCATATTGAAGAAGGTTAGTGCCATGGCCAAAGTTGCCGGTCCACAGTTGTTCCAAGTTTGGAACTTATGCTGGAAGCCCTTCAAGCGATTTGCCTGAGCCAGGGGCCAGGGAGTCGGAGTTGGCAGTGGCGTCTCGGTTGGTTCGATCGTTTCTGGCTGTGCAGAGTCGTCTGTTTCAGCAGCCGTCAAGTCGAAAGCAGCAAAAGTGGCACCAACAGGTGTTATAAAGGCCGTCGGCGTGCCGGGGACATATTCTGTCCCTTTTGTCTCGGCAACGGAAATCAAAAGATTTTGGGCGGCGACGGGTCGCTCAGCAGTTGGCAAGATTGCCATCTGCTCCTCGGGCAGTCCGATTTTCTGAAAAGGTTCTGGAAAGCGCATCACATAACGATCTGGCATGGCCTTCAAAATCGCCGGCACTGCCCATGCCAGGGTGGCTACGACCAAAATAATTGGTAAGAGGAATTTCAGTTTACTCATTCTCTCTGCGCGTTGCGCCTTACATAGCGCCGTGGTTAGCTGCGAAATTCGGTGTGCTAAACGTTACTTCATTTCACACCGGAGCATTGTAACCTAGACCACGCAGAGCTTGAAAACATGCTAAGTTACCTCTTAACAGGTCAATCCTTGCGCATAGATTGATCCTGTATCGTTTTTAGCCAATTTCAATGCGAATGAATGCCCTCATTCCACGGTCACGCTTTTTGCCAAGTTGCGCGGTTGATCCACATCAGCTCCGCGCCGGACTGCGATGTGATAACTCAGCAGTTGCAGGGGGATAACATTGATGATGGGAGCCAACAGGGGTGGCGCTTCGGGCACGTGCATCACGAAGTCTGCTTCGCGAGCTATGGTTTCATCTCCATCCGTTGCCAATGCGATGACCAACCCTCCACGAGCCTTGGCTTGTTGTACTTGACTGACCATCTTGTCGTATAGATCGTCTCTAGTGACAATGGCAACTACGGGCATCGTTTCATCTATCAAGGCGATTGGTCCATGTTTCATTTCGCCAGCCGGGTATCCTTCAGCGTGAATATAGCTGATTTCCTTGAGCTTTAATGCCCCTTCCAATGCGACCGGATAGTTGATGCCTCGCCCCAGGTAGAGAAAGTCGTTGGCTTTGAAAAATCTATTGGCTAATTCCTGGTATTCGTCGTCACGGTCTAGTACTTGGCCAGCCAAATCGGGAATATGGCCTGCGTCGGCGACAAGGCGGCTTAGCTGGCCCTTATTGATAGCGCCTCGCGCTTCGGCGAGTAGGCAGGCCAACAGGTAGAGGTCCATGATTGAGTTAGTAAAGGCCTTTGTACTGGCCACACCGATTTCGGGCCCCGCTTGCATGGGGATATAACCGTCAACCATGCGCATGGCTTGGCTGCCAAAGGCATTGACTATCGACCATAATGCTGCCCCCTTTGCTTGTGCTAGATCCATGGCTGCTAAGGTATCCGCTGTTTCACCAGATTGTGTGATCGCCAATACGGCCGTTTGCTCGTCAATGATCGGGTCGTAATAGCGAAACTCTGACGCGTATTCGACCTCGACCGAAATACGGGCCATTGATTCAATCATAAATTTACCAACAAGACCGGCAAAGTAGCTGGTGCCACAAGCAATGATGTATATCTTTTTTAATTGGCGGATCAGAACGGCGTCAAGATTCATTTCTGGCAATACTACACGACCGTTTTCGAAATCGGCCCGTCCACCCAACGTATCGATAAGGGCTCGAGGTTGATCGAAAATCTCCTTTTGCATGAAGTGCTTGAATTCTCCGCGGGCAGCGCTTACGGGATCCCAGGCGATGGCGTGGGCCTCCGTTGTAACGGAACGGCCGTCCAGATCGGTGACCGAGTAACCGTCCTGAGTTATGCATGCCATCTGGCGATTTTCAAGGAAGATCATATCGCGCGTATATTCCAGAATAGCTGGAATATCCGAGGCAATGAACATCTCACCTTCCCCGATGCCCAAAGTTATGCCGCCAGCATTACCCAGGCGTGCGCAAACCAACTCATCAGGATGATCTACATTCATCACCACCACAGCGCTAGCCCCTTTCAAAAGACGCAGCGTGTTGCGAACGGCTGTTATCAAAGGCACACCAGTTCCTAGATGTCGCTCTACAAGTTGAACGATGACCTCGGTGTCCGTATCCGATGTGAATTCTATGCCCTCGGCCTCTAGTTCCTCTCGCAGTTGCAGGTAATTTTCAACAATGCCATTGTGTACTACAACAACACGCTCATCCATGCTCATATGTGGGTGGGCATTGCGCTGATTTGGAGGCCCGTGTGTTGCCCAGCGCGTGTGTCCGATGCCAATATGTCCCTTGATAGGTGAGGCTATAAGCATCTGCTCCAGGTTAGCCAACTTGCCCGCATCTCTGCGTAATTCGATCTTCCCATTCTGTTCGATAACGGCTACCCCGGCTGAATCATAACCACGATATTCAAGCTTTTTTAGTCCCATCAACACAACTTGCTCTGCCTGTCGAGGTCCGATATAACCAACAATTCCGCACATCTGTCTGTCACTCCTAGTGCGTCTATAAGTGCAATACGCAAGGTGCCCTTGGTTCAGCTAAATATGCCGGCAAAGGCAACCTTTCGAAGCTGCGCTATAGCACGCCTACGGACGTGCCCGACCAGATTGGATCATCCAACGGAGGGGAACGCCCCTTCTTACGATAAACATTGATAGTGTCTCTTTGCCTTAAGACGACAATTAGCCAATCACTACCATGTGCTACTTGCAGAACGATTTGTCGACTGGTTACCCAGATCGCTTTGACGTTCTGCTTTATCGAAGGGGCAATGAATCAGAGTGTAGCAACCCTGGGAGGCACCCGCTGATCTCTCGATTTTCCCGGCGAACCGGTTAGCGCCCACCTTTTGGTGGGGAACCTCCACCTCGTCAACCGCAGACAACTATGTTGCTTTACGGCCCATGCGCTATTCAAGCCCATACGTCACGGCTCTCATTTATCAGAAATCGTGACTGTTGGCTCCCATCGTATCTCTTAAAACGGAACCTGTCAAACAGGACTTCCGGTTTTTGGCTGCTGACAAAGAGGGGTCAGATAAAGCAGAAGTTGTGCTTGAAGATTTGTGAGGTGAAGGTATAGTTAAGTACTTAGGGCTAATTGACTTGCGCCTAAATTTGATCAAGTCTATTCTGAGGCAATTCCTGCTAACTTGGAGATGACAATTATATGAGACAGCTTCCCGAGCATGGCTCCTGCTTCATCTGCGGCTCAGAGAATCCAAAGGGGTTGGGCATCCGTTGGCACGCTGGCGAGGATGGCTCGATTTCAACAGAAGTGACGTTAGCTATGACTGAACAAGGTCCGCCAGGGCATGCTCATGGAGGTGTTCTGGCTGCTATCCTAGACGAGATTATGGGAACTGCGGCATGGCAAGCAGGTTATATGGTGATGGCGGCTAATTTGAATATTGATTTTCGTCAACCTGTTCCATTGGGCGTTCCCTTGCAAGTTACGGGCAGTGTAACGGGACAAGAAGGACGCAAGGTTTATGCTCGTGCGGACATTCGCTTGCCCAACGGTCAAGTTGCTACTGTGGGGAAGGGCTTGTTCGTAGAAGCGAAACAAATGTTTGCTTCGCCCGAAGAGTCAGAGTTCGTAAGATGGTTGCCTGACAGCAACCAGGACGATTCCCAAACCGATCGCTGAATCAATCTGAAGTGCAATCGCCACTATTTTTTCTATCCAGGAAATGAATCATGACGAATGAAATTGCATTGGTCTTGCTCATTCTAGCAGGAGCTATCATTCTATTTGCGTCGGAGCGGATTCGTGTCGACGTTGTGTCGATGATGGTTCTTTTAACTTTGCTTTTCACGGGTTTGCTGACTCCTGAAGAGGCGTTTTCTGGTTTCTCAAGCCCTGCTGTAATCACGGTATGGGCGATTTATATTGTTAGCGCCGGACTTATGATGACCGGCGTTGCCGACGCTATAGGCCAGCGGATCATGCGTGTTTCAGGTTTCAAGGAGTGGCGACTGGTGGCGGTGATCATGATCACAGTAGGCGTTATGTCCGCCTTTATGAACAATATTGGTGCGACGGCCGTTTTGCTACCCGCGGTTGTGGCAATCGGTCGCAAGGTACATATACCTGCGTCGAAGCTGCTCATACCCCTAGCATTTGGCTCATTACTGGGCGGCGTAACGACGCTTATTGGTACGCCCCCCAATCTCTTGGTCAGCAATGCGCTTGCAGCAGCGGGTTATGAACCATTTTCATTGTTCGATTATACGCCGATGGGTTTGATAATCATGAGTGTCAGCATCTTATACATGGTGCTCATTGGTCGCCGCTTGCTCCCTTGGCGACAGGATGAGGAAAGTATTAGCCTCGTTGGTGAGTATCATCTTCGGGATTACATGACGGAATTACAGGTACTGCCGGAATCGTCGATGGTTGGCCAAACTTTTGCCGAAACACGTCTGGGAGAATCGTTTGGATTGAACATCGTTGGATTGATACGCGACAGCCGGGTACGGCTGGGTTTCATGCCAGATGCTCATATCAGGGAAGGGGATTTGTTAATTGTACGTGGATCGATTGAGAAGATCCTTTCATCCGGACGTGATTTGGGTGTTGCCATCGATCCCCATTTCCGGCTGAGCGACACGGACTTGACTTCACCAGAAGCTACCATTTCAGAGGTAGTGATCAGCCAAAAAGCAGTATTCCTGGACCGTACGCTTGAAGAAATCGAGTTTCGCAGCCGTTTTAACCTGACGGTTCTGGCAATTTGGCGGCAGGAAGCGCCAATAGTTGAGCGCATCAGCAAGGTTCGTCTCAAGCTGGGTGATACACTGCTGGTCCATGGACGCCGGGAACAGATCGAGGGGTTAAGACGAAGTCCCTCTTTCTTGATATTGGGACCGGTCGACGTGAAACGTCACCGCCGGCAAAAGGCCACACTGTCGATTGTGATCTTCTTGTCAATGATCGGACTAGTCGCCAGCGGGTATGTGCAAATCTCCTCGGCGGCTGTACTAGCCGCAGTCTTGATGGTGCTTGCCGGCTGTTTAAAAATGGATGAAGCGTACCGCAGTGTAGAATGGCAATCGGTATTCTTGATTGCCGGCATGTTACCGATGGGCATTGCTATGGCCAAGACGGGTACAGCTCAGTTTCTTTCCGACCAAATCATCGGCCTGGTCGGGGATTATGGGCCT
The DNA here is from genome assembly GCA_009937635.1 of Chloroflexota bacterium. Lineage (GTDB taxonomy): Bacteria > Chloroflexota > Anaerolineae > Promineifilales > Promineifilaceae > JAACFF01. The sequence continues at coordinate 1,173 of JAACFF010000151.1, read as the reverse complement.
CAGGCGATCATGATCGGGTTGTTTGTTTTGACGACGTTAATAACGGAATTCATGTCTAATGCGGCTGCGGCCGTTTTGGTCGCTCCGATCGCAATAAGCGCTGCTACACAAATGAATATTGAACCCTATGCGTTTGTGATGGGCGTGGGGATTGCTGCTTCCAATTCCTTTCTCTTCCCTATCGGTCACCAAGCTTCTGTGCTTGTATATGGACCGGGGAATTACCGTTTCTTTGACTATACAAAGGTTGGCTTGCCGCTTACATTGCTTATTTGGTTACTCTTGATTATTTGCTTGCCGATCCTATGGCCTCTATAGCTGCTAGAACTAAGCGCTTTCGACATCGATAATGAGGGTGCCCATCAGCAGCTGAAGCTATCGTAGTATGATCTGAGAAAGCCGTTAGATCACGTAGCTTTTGGTTGCTTCGGCAGATATTCAGTGCGTATAATGCTTTGACGCTGGTAGATGTATTATGCTCTCTGCTACCTGCGATGCTAGGACCTTCATATGTCAGATATGTCATTTCTGTGGGCAATAGGTGGATTTATCATTGTCCTAACGCCTGTTGTTCTTATCCATGAATTGGGACATTTTACCGCGGCCAAGCTGTCAAATATTCGCGTTGACGAATTCGGCTTTGGTTTGCCACCTCGTGCCCTTAAACTGGCCGAAAAAAATGGTACCATCTATTCGCTCAACTGGATTCCACTGGGTGGTTTTGTAAGACCAGCCGGCGAAGATGATCCCACTGTGGATGGTGGCTTTGCCTCGGCTTCGAAGAGGGCGCGACTTTTTGTCCTGGCTGCCGGTGCTGGCGCGAACTTCTTGGCAGCTATTGCCATTTTCTGGTTTGCATTAATCCTTGGTCCACCCGCTGTTGCCATCGGCGATGTTCACCCAGGCTCGCCAGCGTTAGAGGCGGGTCTTAAGGTAGATGATGTAATTTTGGAAGTGAATGGTATTCGCGCCGATAGCAGCGGGGTTTTGCGCGATGAGGTGGATGCGAATGCCGGACGCCCGATCAATCTACTAATCTTGCGTGATGGAGAGCAACTAACGGTGATCCTTGTACCCCGTCGGCCAGGTGAATTTGATCTGCAAACTGACGGTCCGATCGGTGTTAGTCTCAAGCCAGCGACAAACGGTGAGCGCATAGGTCGTGGCCCTGGG
>JAACFF010000546.1 GCA_009937635.1 Chloroflexota bacterium | reverse complement strand
AGTCTGTCTGGGCCGTGGCCTACTGGCAACAGGTTCGACCCCGCTGTGCCAGCGACCATGATGCTTATCGTCGCCTGGCCAATCGCTGGCTCGCGGTGTTATGGAAGCTCTGGCAGAGTCGAGAACCGTACGACTATGCTTATCATCTGCAGCAGCGACGACCGCGCAGCCAACCGCTTGCATAGTCGCGCTCTGCTGCGATTGTTGAACATTTATCGCTATTGCTCGTGATTGCATAGACAGGAATGGCATCGAGGTGTACTAGGCTCAAAGCGGCACTGATCTTTCATGCTAGTGCTGCAACTGGCCCCTGCCCATCTCTCAAAATTAGAGCTTGACACAGTGTATCCCGCAGAACAGGGATCACCTCCGCAAGAATTCATTCTACTCGTGGTAGAGTTCATTAAGAATGGGCGGTTATGTTAATATGGGTAAAGACTAGTTTGTAACGTGTCTGTCAATGAGCTTTACCAGGCAAATTTGATCGAGTTTCTCGGTGTTCTACAGTCGCTTAATCCGGCCTCAATCCCTGGATCACTACTCATCTCGATCTTGATTATGGACCATCCCCTAACAAGCAAACCGCCTGCCAGTCGTGTCACGCAGGCAGGCAGAGACTCCTCCAGATCTACAGAGAGAATGTCATTACAGGATGACTAATTGTCAATTGCAGGTACTATAAACAGCGCCTTGCCGAAACCGTAATTGGATTCTGTTACGAAGATCGCCAGCCATTGATCATTCGGCGATAGAAACGGAATCAATCTGAAATTAACCTCGTATCCTTCAACCTGCAAACGTTCAATCAACTCACCACTTGTAAAATCATAAATCGAGACTGTGCTTCCACTTGGAGAAACAATCAGCTGACTATCGGTTCGCATCCAAGGGTTTGCATAAGCAGGCCGTTCGGAAAAGGTTGCCTCGATTTCAAATACGGGACGTGTCCAATAAACGCCGTTTGCTTCATATCCCACAGTTCCATCGGGAAGAATACGGAACGTATTAGATGTCCGCTCAAATATCTCAATCGATTCCCCTTCAGGCGTGGCGATATATAGTTTAGCTGGCCCTTCCCGCCCTTCGTTTCCACGCAGGATAGCATAACGATCATTCTCGATATCCGCAAACACATCGAGCGGCGGCCAATAATCGTCTTGCTCTAATGTTTCATCAAAAAAAGGTAGCAATGGCTGAACTTCACCAAATATGTCCATCAAGAATGGACCCTGATCCAGTGAAAGGGTGACCACAAATTCCTCATTGCTTACCCATACCGGACCACCAAACGTACCGTCCAATGCATTGGCAGGCTCCCAATCATACCGGGCCACAATTTCGCCAGTGGCTGCATCAATCACACGCGTCCCCCCAATAGGTGAGCGATCCCCCGTGTAGTCGCCCGCGAGGGTAATGCTGATATGCTGGCTATCTGGAGACCAGACGAGGTTTTTGAACTCGTCCGGTTGCACTTCGGCAACTGGATGGGTGTTCCGGGTTGACCAATCATACAATAAGTACTGACCGGCACCTACTAAAACTAACCATCTTTCGTCGGGGCTAAAATCGCCAAATGAAGCGATTGGGGTGGGGAACAACGGTGCGATATCTTCACCCGCTGTACAGGGAGCTTCGGTCTGCAAAAGTTGACCATCTGGCAAGTTGAGCAGCAGTTGACCGTCAGGCAGCCAGCGCCATTGCCGCCCGCCACCCGGTCCTTCGGTAGGAAAGAAGCCGCTAAATGGGTATTCCTTGCATTTCTCACCCGTTTGCGTGTCGTAAAACACAAATGTGCCAGGATAGGAACCGCGCAGCCCTTCAAATGGGGCGCTGGCCACCTGTTCTTCAGTATATTCAAAATAGGCTAGATGACGGCCGTCATGTGACCAGCCCGCAAACTGCAAATCACCACCTGTAAAGAGCGGTTCGGTCATGATCAGTCTCGTTTGATTGGCGGCTCCATCAGTGGGTATGGTAGAAGCAGGATCCGCTGCGACCCAGCAATCGCCAATGGTGTCATCGGGGCAGATGACGCGCCACCAATTGCCGTCTTCGCTTTGTCCCGTGACAAGGGCTGTTTGTCCATCAAAGATACCACCAATCTCGTCATAGGTTTCGCCGGGGCCACTGTATATGACGACATCTTGTTGGGCCATTACGTGATTTACGTCTGTCTCCACGAAGGGATGCGGGTCGCTGTTGGCGGTGTCGTTTTGGGCAAAACTACCGAAGGTGTAAAGGAAGGCGGACCATTTGTAGTCACCGTCCTGTTCAGTCACAAACAGAATCGCCTCATCATTACCAGTTTGTCCCCAACCAGTGGTGTGCAAGGCGGTGACGACGTTGGACTGCGGGCCAAACATGGAGGCCGGTGTCTGACCAAGCTCATCAGTCAGCTCTTCATCGCTGAGTCCACTAAATAGCACGGCCAAAGGCGCGGGCAATGCGTCACTTTGAAATTCGGCTACCGTTTGATTCGGCTCGTACATGCGCCATTCAGAACGCCATCCACCAACGGCGATAGGATCGCTCATAGCAGCTTGCATGGCAGTATAGTCTTGATTGGCTACGGCCGTTTGTAACTGCTCGACAAAAGTAGCCAAATCATTCGTTTCAGATGTCACCTCCACAGGTGTTTCTGTTGGGGCAGCAGTGGGCTCGATTGGAACGGCCGTTGCCGTTGGCTGTGTTACTGCCACAGTGGCCGGTTCCTCGTTAACGTCCGACGACGTACAGGCAACCATCAAAGCAAAGAAAGTCAGCAAGAGAACAAGACGGAACCTGAACATTTGAGTATGCTATCTCCTATACTCGAGAGTTCGGTTTCATACCAAACACTCGGCAACCTTTCGGTGATTGAATAGAGGAAGTATACACTATTCACTATTCCCGGCTTGACGCAAGGCCATCACTTGAGGACAAGAATAGATACGATTCGTATACGCAACATACGCAATGGCGAAAAAGTGACAAAGCGATGGGCTAACCGCGTGGAATGCAGTGCTTCCCCATGCATGGGGGCAAGTCGGGTTACCAGGGCACCAGCTACTCCATAGAGCGAAAAAGCAGTCTGTTTGCCTTGATTCACGGCGAATAACAGGGCCTTGTCGCCTCAGCCAACCAGAGAAGGGCGGTCGTACCCAGAAAGCGAACGAACGATGGGGAGTAGAGCGAATCCAGAGCCTTATCGTAGCGGAAGATTGAGGGAATTCTCTGAAACGATTTAGACGAAATGATCGACAATGACGAGATCATGCATGGAGAACGGTTCATATCCGTTGGGACATG
>JAACFF010000150.1 GCA_009937635.1 Chloroflexota bacterium | reverse complement strand
TATGAGCATCGCCGTCACCTCGTTGGTTAGATTTCTGGCTGATTATACTTTTTCTCGCACAGAAACCTTCTCAAAAGACTTCGCCAACAGTATCGAAAATGATGGGTAAATAGAAACGACTCGGATTGAGTCGTTTTTGGGGAAGCGCAACCAGTTACTACCTAAAAACCAGGCAGTGGCAGGATTGCTTTGTTGGATTATTTTGTCTATCGGCAGCCTTTAGTAGCCGAAAAGGCGTCAAACCATATCCCTTCCGGCACCGGTAACTGCAGCAGATCTTGCACCGACCAGCGCCGGCGTACCAAATTGGCAGCCATCATCGGGGTGCGATAGCGGCGTTTACTGGGTCTCCGAATGGGCATCGTCAACGACTGATGAGACCATTTCAAAGCAGTGCGGATGAGTTGGCGGCTTCCCAGGCGAATGATGCTGTAGAGAAAGGAGACTCGCCAACCACGCCTGTGTTTGCGCAGTTGCGCGTATTGCAACCGAGCATTTGGGAACCAATGGTGCTTTCTTGCTCGGGGAGGTTTGTCCTAGAAGCACAAAATGAGCGGTGATCCCGTAAAAATATTGGTTAAGACCATCACTAGTGAAATCCCAAGTAGCGCATATCATAAAGGGCGTGTTTCAAATAGGACAAATGATTCCCTACCTGTAGGATAGATTTGTAATGTTTCCAGAGCAAGGTGTAATCAACTCCCTACATGCCCAAGGAAATGAAACACGCCCTTTAATAAATTGTCGCGCCCGAGTATCAGTCCGGTAAATTCGCTGTCCAGCGCGCCATCCACTCCATGACGCCCTCGCCAGTTACGCCGCGGATGGCCCCGGAGCCTTCCAGATGGAGATTGCCGCGCGTGACATGATTTTGATACTCATCAGTGGCTTGCAAGGCGTCAAGCTGTTCAAAGCTGCCGCGAAGCAAGAAGAAACCGTTCAGGTCTCCCCCATGGGGATCAAGGAGCACAACCTCGTACGAGTCGATGGTCCCACTCTCCTGTAGTCCTACCAGATAGCGTAGGTATTCTTGAAAATGCGCCGCACTTATCTGCTCCCGACCGGGAACAGAACGATTCCAACCGTAAAAAATAACGCCTTTACTCATGAGAATTTCTCCTTTTTTGGACAAGATTAAATCTTTTTCAGCACACTCTTTTATCAACAAATGAGCAAATATGCTCGTTCAACAAGTAGCATTGAGTGAGTTATCGTCGCGAGTGACACACCTCCTTTCCTATGTTTATGATGATTCCGTGAAACCGTTCGCCAACATAGGGACAAAAGCGGCGGTGAGACCGACCCACAAATTGCACAGCCTATACTGCGACGAGGTAACGACCCGTTTCCGATCCTTCACGCCCGCCAATGGAGCATCATCTACATGGGTTCCGTGCGCAAGGTCCACAAACGAATACGCTAATTAACAGGATAGTAGGTATAATAATGCGTGTCAATCGACTTTGATTTGCTTCTTATAGGCCAAAAGTTAGCGAAGATGTTGTTACCAGGGGCCAGGCTTAAAGGTGGCAAAGCTGTCATCTGGGGCAAAATCGCGGCGACAAATTGCCGCTACTTGGACCAGCGGGAGCATTTGCGCAGAAGATTGCGGCTTTGAACTATCAATGTGTAAGCTGGATTATTATTCAGCATAAAAATTGGCTCTGTCGCAATTTTTGGGTATCTCCCAGAAACATGCATAAATATCCGCTTGTATATTGAAGGCGGGTAGGATAGCCTACTCCACAATAGGCAGAGGAAAGGTGAGCCTGAATATCCGCTGAAGTCTCTGAATTCGATTCTTAGATTATGCCCCTTTCCTCGTGCTTGCTCTGAGAACGTACGGTATCTAAAGCCAGCCTGGCCGCCAGGTTGAGCTTGAATTTGCAAGCAGGTTCTGGAAGCAAGTACCGCCTCATCCCAATAAGCGAGGTGTCGAGATATGGATATTTTGGGCGTTGATGTCTCCAAGAGCAAGTTCGATGTCGCACTCTTGAGAGACAATGAGTATGTTCTAGCAACTTTTCACAACGATTCGGTTGGGTTTGTCAGGCTGCGGAAGTGGCTGAAAAAGCGGAAAGTGAACGAGCTCCACGCTTGTCTGGAGGCGACCGGTCGCTATGGTGACGACCTGGCCCTCTACCTACATGAAGCCGGTTACCGGGTCAGTATCGCTAATCCGGCCCGCATTCATGCCTATGCCGTCAGTCAACTCAAACGCAACAAGACCGACAGGGAAGATGCCAAGCTCATCGCTCACTTCTGTGCGACACAGGATCCAGAACTATGGACGCCCCCAGCGCAGGCACAGCAGGAGTTGCAGGCAATGGTTCGTCACCTGGAGTCATTACAAACGATGCGCCAGCAGGAAAGCAATCGACTGCAGGCGGGAGTTCCCTCGATGGCCGTGCGCGAAACGCTGGAAGCACATATCGCTTTCCTCGATGAGCAGATTAACCAGCTGACACAGCGCATTCGCGATCACATCGACCACCATCCTGACCTGAAGCAACAAAAAGACCTGTTGACTTCCATTCCTGGCATCGCCGACGTAACGGCTACCAAGCTACTCGCAGAAATCCCCTCCCTTGAACGTTTCCAGGGTGCATCTCAGCTGGCAGCGTATGCAGGCCTTACGCCGAGACAACATCAGTCCGGATCCAGTGTTTTCCGTCGTGGTCGCATGGCGAAGACCGGCAACGCACATCTGCGGCGCGCGCTCTATATGCCAGCTCTGGTCGCGCTTCGCTGGAATCCGATTATCAGGGTTTTTGCGGATCGCCTCCGCGAACGAGGGAAGCACAAGATGGTGATCATTGGTGCCGTCATGCGCAAACTGCTACACATCGTCTACGGCGTGCTCAACTCAGGCATGCCTTTCGACCCAAGTTATGCTGTGAATTTTCAAGATTCCGCTTGACATTCAAGACGGTATCTAAGAAAACTGAGAGATACCCTGAGAACCAAATCGCTGTTTAAACGCCAATAAAACAGCTGGCCTGGCAACTGGAAATAAAAAGAGTTGCCGGCTTTTCAAGAAGCCAGTAACTCGGATGGTTACATTTCCGTGGCTACTTTAAGGTTGGCCAGCATAACTTCGTGTTCGTTCTCGTTTATCTTATGTACGACTTTCTCGGCCAGCTTGCCAAGCACAGGCATGGGCACTTCGTATTCGACCTGTAGGTCGAGACGCATACCGCCATCTTCAGCGCGATAATCCCAAAAGAGTTTGGCTGGGATGCCTCCCTCATTTTCGCTGACGACGTGTTCGTTGGGCACAAATTCAAGTATCTTGCTGTGGCCGCGTAAAGGCATACCAGCCATCTTGTACTCCCAGTCAAAATCATGCCCACCTTTGGGTGATGGCTTAATATTTTCGGTCTTAATCATGCTGGGCCATATTTCGGGTAGGTTCTCCGGTTTTATGACAAAGTCGAAAACCTTTTCTAACGGGGCATCAATATGAATTTGTTTTTTGACTTTTACCATGGTTTTTACTCCCGTCACTATGTGTCTGCGGGATAAGAGTTGTCGGACTATGGCATCACCTCCTGAAATAGTATACGGGGCAAACAACGGCATATATAACTAGAATCAAAACCGAATTGTCGTTCAATTCGGGTAGGAAGTCGTTGACAGAATCGTTGTCCTTGTTATTCATGACGGCATCCCCTTGTGCTCCAACCACATTATAGCATGGCAGTTTGCTGCCTTAGCGGATATTTTCGCGTGGAAATGGACGATACCCTAAGATACGTGAACTTTATCTGAGTATACTTCAATCAAATTCCTAATTTGTGCCTTGGTTCCTAGATCTAGCCCCTGCTTTTTGGTGGTCTCGTATAGTGCAGTATCTGCCTCATTATTCACTCCCTACTACGATTTCTTGCAGGATAAATGAATCCATATTGGCAATGGGCAAGCGTCGGATATCTGGCCAGGTATAGAAGCCAACAGCTAGCTCGTACCTTCCCGGTGGCGCATCCGGCGAGACGTCAAGAATAATCACGTCGCGAATGATCTCCCCTTCTCTCCAGACAGTTGTCGGGTAAAAACCCTGGCACGGCTCACTGTCCTTTTGCTCCCAAAGCCGATTACCAGTGGAAGGGTTTTCCTCGCCGAGTAAATGAACGAATCCCGTATAGCGCGTCTCCATCTCATGAAATGGACTCCAATATAGAGTAAGCTGCAACTGCTCACCCGGCGCCACTACAGGGTCTTGTAAATCGTAGCCCAACAAAACGATCTGATCGCTCCACGATGCATTGACTGAGTTCTGAGGACCGGTAGCGGCTGATTCTCCGGGTGTAATGTGGTAGGCGACGTAATAGCCCTCATATCCATAGGCGTTGGAAAGCCCTTTTGTCTGTAACACGCCGGAAGGATATGCTTCTTGCAGCCTGTTGACGCTACTTTCTTCACTTAATACATAAGTCGTTGCTCGTGTCGTCGACTGCGGGTAGACAAAACAACGCCAGCCGTTGTAGCCGCGCACATCATCGGATGCCGTTCTCAGGCGAGAATGAAGCAGCATATTGGGATGGTTGGGTGCATCGGCGGAAAGGTAGATTTGCGTCTCTTCCGGCAAACCGGCGATGTAGGTGCCCATTTCGCTCAGGTGGGGATCAAACTGGCCATCCTTTGCTTCATCGTTAGCCCAAACAACATAATACTGATTGTACGTTTGCACAAAAGTGAAAAGCAATCCGCCACCGATAACCAGCATCGCAGTCGCAGGCCATAAGCGCCCGTTTGGGCTGCGACTGCGGACGAACGCTACGACGCTCAGAAAGCCAAGGGCGATCAGAGTGGTGACTAGCGGCAAGGCGCCCAAAGCACGCTTGCTGACTGCGCCGGAACCAGCAAAAATGGCAGGGGCGAGCATGATCACCAGCCAGGCCAGGCTCACCTGCGCCAGCGGTTTGCGCCAGGCCCAGATAAGAACGATGAGACCAATAATAAAACCAGATAGGAGAGCGACGTTCAGACCCGGCAAACGGCCGACTGACCACATTCCATGCATATCCCCCTCAACAGTGAAGAAACGAAAAAGTGTTAGTAGGCTCTCGACCAGGATTCCCGCCTGTTCAGATACTGGCATACCAGTTTTTACGACAGACACATCACGCACGCGCTGGTTAAATTCTCCGGGATGTTGCCATATGTAGAATACTAAAGGCAGAGCTGCAACCAGCAAAGGGATCGCCAGCCAGTCCAAGGAAAGCAAATAGGCCAACGGCCGGGCCTCTTTTCGTCGCGACCACCAATCAATCAGGACAGTGGTTAATACCAGGAACGGCACAAGCTGCCCTACCTGGTAGGTATAAAGGCTCGCACCGGTTGCCAATCCTGCCAGGAAGAAGTAATGTTTGTGACCGGTCCTCAAAGCACGTAGTAGCAGGAACATCGTCAGCGAAACGAAAAATGGGATTAATATGGCGCGCACACCAAAGCGTGACCAGACCACATGCCAATAGCTCATTGCCAGTACGCCCGCTGCCAGTACCGGACCCCAGCATCGTATAAACCGGCTGTCACTAAAACGAAGCAGTTCTCTGGCCACGGCATAGTTCATAGGGATCGTGAGGATGCCGACAAAGGCAGAGGCGAGATGAATGCCGAAGTCAGACGGGCCGATCCCGGCATAGATCACCGCCACCAGGTAGCTGAACAGAACCTCGCGACCATAATTAGTGGCCAGGTATACCGGCAATTCACCGTCAAGGATGGCAAGGGCATCCAGGCCGTAGTAAGCTGGGTCGAATCCGCTGCTGATCGGTAGCTGCACCAGTTTGTAGAGTCGCAGGAAGGCTCCAATCAGGGTGCCGCCAACCACCAACCAGAAAGCTACTTGACCTGAATATTCTCGCGTGCGCTCCATAAGATACAATCACTGCCAATCGATTCATTATAGCGAAAACACCTATTCTTCGTAAGTGCCATCTGTCGTGAGTTACTCTTAACGCCACAGTCCCTGGAAATATTATTGTGAGACCGATATGTCTTCATAGGTGGTGTAGGGTAGGGGTTGTGAAGGTAAAGGTGCCAATCCCTGCAAAACAGAGCATAATTCATTCCAAGAAGCGCAAATGCGTGTTTTCTAAACAGGAGATGCTATTCTATGGACGACGATAACGTTCAGTTGGCCTGTATAAATTGTGGGCGTTCTGAAATGGAGATCCCCGTGGTATCCGTACGCTACAGTGGCGAGCAAATTTGGACATGCTCCCAATGTATGCCCATCTTGATCCACAAACCAGAGCAGCTGATTGGCAAACTAAAGGGAGCTGACAGAATCCCACCAGCTCCACATCACCACTAATTATCCCTGCTCCGCACAGCGAAGAATAATCACGCTGCCTCATTCACCTGCGACAGAAGCTGTTTGTAAAGCGCCTGCGTCGTCAAGGCAGGCTCGACTTTCAATTCCTCTAGCAACACACGCTGCAAGCGCCGGTACTGGCGAACAAGCGTCGCTCTATCGCCCAGCATGGCGTAGTAACGCATCAGGTCGCAATAATTGGCCTCGTGGTATGGGTCTTCTGCAACCGCTTTTTCACCAAAGATGATGGCTTTTTCGTATTGTTGCTGCTCGGCGTACCCCGTTGCCAACCGGCACAAAGTTTCTAAATAGATCTTCTGCAGCCTGTGTCGCTCCGGTTCGGCCCAGTCATAATATAACAGATTGTCCAAATAGCCACCTTGGTAGAGATTAAGGGCTTTTTCATACCAAGTCAGGCTTTCTGCTCCGGATAAGGTGTGGGCGTGTGACACGGTTGCTTCAAAGCTATCCACATCAATCTGGAATTGCTCCGTATCCAGCCAATATTCACCCCCCTTGGCTAGAATAAACTTGGTGTTTTGACCCTCCTGCCGTAAAGCATGGCGCAGCCGGTATAGTGCAGAATGAAAGGCGCGTTTCTGACTGCCTAGTTCTGGCCAAATCGCTTCCGCTACGCGTGCTAAAGTGACATGTTGGCGACGATGGGTGACGAAATAGGCCAGTAAGTCCCGCGCTTTCGTCGAGACCCATCGGGTCTGCGTAACTTCTTCCTCGCCGATAAATACACAGAAGGGGCCAAGACATTGCACCCGGACGGCCGTATGCGTTGCTGTGTCTGGCAAGCGCTGCAGCACCTGGTTTACAAATGGCGTAGCCCGGCCCGCCTGCACCATTGCCTGGCATACCAGCCGCGCCCGTTCCCCTTGATCAAGATACAACTGCCAGGTTCCTAGCGGCTCTAAAATGGACACCGATTTTGTAGCATGTTCAATTGCTTCAGCGATTCGGCCGTCGTGTAAAAAGATATAGGCCAGCCCAAAATAGACCATCGCCAAGGGGATGCGGAACTGCCGCCGCTGTCCGGTTGTCACCAGTCCGCTAAAGATGGCCTCTGCCTCTTCAAGTTCGCCGCTGTCCAGCGCCACATCAGCCAGCACACTGCGGCAAACAACCATTTCATAAGTATCGGGATTGGTAGCGCGTTCCCACAGCGCCCCTTCCGCCAACTGTCGCGCTTCTTCGATACGCCCTTGGACGCACAAATTTTGCGCCAGATATCCTGTCGCCATCACCCGCGCGTAGGATTCCAGCCCCATCCCTTGTGACTGATCCATCGCCTGCCGTAGATAAGCTTCCGCTTGTTCCCATTCCCCGCGCCGGGTTAGGATGCTACCCAGGGTCATATAAGCGCGGGGTAAGAAAGCCGGTAACTGCAATTGCTGGGCTATCTCCAACCCCAGTTCAGCATAAGATTGCGCCATATCCAGGTCACGCCGGTAGACATATGGGATGGCCATAGTGATGTAAACGGTGGCGGCGATGGGCGAGTAGCGATCAGAAACGGATTCCAGCGCTTCCTGACAGTAACGCAAGGTAGCTTGTGGGTCGCCATGCCACCAGCAAATGCGCCCCAATGCGCGCAGTAAATTGGCGCGTGCGAGGGGTGTGATGGCGTCACCCGCTCGCCGCGCCGCTGCCACAGATTCTTCGGCCAATTCCCGCCCACGATCCATGCCGCTGAGGAAACCTTCGCTTTTTGCCAGAGCCATCAGGGCATTGGCCTGGCTTGCATGCTCCTCTTGAGGGACATGGAATAGAGCTTCTGAAGCAAATGTCCGCGCCTGACGGTAATTCCCTTGAAAACGGGCCAGTTCAGCCATTTGTGTGAGGACGCGGCAGACGCCGTTGTTGTCTTCTTGTACGGCGAAGGCGGTCTGGGCATCTTCGTAGCGAGATAGCGCTGCTCCAAACCGCCCCAATCGCCAGAGTACATTGCCATGCTGCAGGAGTAATTCAGGATACCGCTGCACCACGTCTTCCGGCAGATCGCCCAGGTAGCGCTGTAAAACAGCAATTCGCCGCCGTTCCACATATTCGCGCGCGAACCGCGCCAGCGCCTGGGCCGCTGCGTCAAAATCCTGAGCGCGCACGTAGTGGACGAAAGCCACCTCTACTGCCCCCTGGTTCAGATAGGTGTTTGCAGCGCTTTGCTCTAACTGTTGTAGCGTTCCCGGTGATTCCCGCCGCAGCTTGGCCAGGAGGAATTCGCGAAAAAGGTGATGATAACGATACCATTCCCGCTTTTCGTCCAGGCTGACGATAAACAAGTTGTCTTGTTCCAGACTGTCGAGCATAAGCTGGGCGTTATCGCTTCTCAAAATTGCGTTGCATAAGGCCGCATTCATCTGGTCAAGGACGGCCGTGTGTGTCAAAAATCGCTGTCGTTCCGGCGGGAGCTGCTGTAACACTTCTTCAGCCAGATACTCAAAGATGAACCGCTGCGTGCCACTTAACTCGTCAATAAAACGACTGGCGCTCGCGATGTCTTGACCCGCAAGCGATGAAAGAATGATTTGCAGCGCTGCGGCCCACCCTTCTGTTTTCTCGTTGAGCTGCCGTGCGTTTTCTTCCGTCATGCCTGGGACGGCCTGCGCCAGCCATTGTTCTACTTCTGCCTGGTCAAAACGCAGTTCCGGGGCGCGGTATTCGGCCAAATCCCCCCGTGCTCTTAGTCGCGCCAAAGACAAGGGCGGATCGGTGCGTGAAGAAATGGTCATATGCAGCCCTGGAGGCCCCTTGTCGAGCAGGGTTTGTACCAGCATATGCACATCTGGGTTGGTAATTAGATGATAATCTTCGAGGATAATTAGCCAATCGTCTACGATAGCGGCCGTTATTTCGTTGATTAGGACGTGCAGGATATGGTCGGGAGAAATGGTCGTGCCGGATAAGCTATCATCCAGTAGGGATACGGCTGCGCTACCCACTGTGGCTGCTTCGCCTGGCAGCAGGGCTCCTTGAATATTGCGCAGGCAGGCTATGAGATAGCTAAGAAAGATAGTTGGATCGCCGTCGGCGGCGTCGAGTTGGTACCAGGCAAACGGCCGTTGCGTGTGCGCGGCCAGTTCCGACAGCAAAACTGTTTTCCCATATCCTGGTGGTGCGGATAGTAAGATCAACCGTTTGTCTAGGGCCGTTTCCAGCCGCAGCAGTAAATCTGGGCGCGGGATCAACTCGCCCCTGTGGCGTGGAACCAAGAATTTCGTTTGTAGTAAGAACGAATGATCCATCGCTGCAGATTATAGCGCCTCCCCAAGTGCTGGGCACATGTCGGAAATAGCCTGACTGAGCACACTCTGCGAACTTTTTGCGAACGGCCGTTGCTACAATGGATGATTGATAAGGTAATTTTATTGTCGGTAGTATTATTAAGGGCTTTCGAAGGCGCAGAAAACTTCAGTAGCCCAAATTTCCTAAGGAGAAGAGAAATGAAACGTACCCTTATTGTTGTCTTTATGATCTTGGCTCTTTTGCTGGCTGCCTGCGGTGGCGGCGAACCAGCCCCAGAAGAAGCGGCCCCTGTTGAAGAACCAGCGGCTGAGGAAGCCGCTCCCGCCGAAGAAGAAGCAGCGGAGGAACCCGTAGAAGAAACGGCCGAGGAGCCTGCTGAGGAACCGGCCGAGGAACCGGCGGAAGAGCCCACCGAGGAACCAACCGAGGAACCGGCGGAAGAGCCTACTGAGGAACCAGCAGAAGAACCGGCAGAAGAATCTGCCGTACCCAATGTTCTCAAAGTGGCGACGACGGCCAATATTACAACCTGGGATCCCATAAAATCCTTCTCTACGGAGGCGATTTACCTGGCCAACACGTATGAACCGCTGCTGCGCGTAAATCCACCTGATGCGGCAGAGCAGTTCACGCCCGTCTTGGCCGAGAGCTGGGAAGTCAGCGATGATGGTTTAACCTGGACCTTCCACCTGCGCGAGGGCGTTACCTTCCATGATGGCGAACCGCTCACCGCCGATGCTGTTAAGCAATCAATAGATACCGCTGCTGCTGAAGCTGGCGCTTCCTTCATTTGGCTGCCCCTCGAGAGCGTGGATGTCGTAGATGACAGCACCGTGGCCATCACGACCAGCTATCCCGCATCCGTCGATCTCATCGCTTCCTCCCTTTATGGTGCTTGGATCGTTAGCCCGAAGGCGCTGGAAGCCCGTGCTGGGGACGAGAATTATTTTGAAACGGGTATCGAAGCGGGAACCGGCCCCTATATGCTCGAATCGTATACACCTGATCAAGAAGTATTGTTGACCCGTAATGAAGATTATTGGGGCGGTTGGGATGGTGATCATTACGAAAAAGTTCTCCTACAAATCGTTCCCGAGGCGGTGCAGCAGCAGCAAATGTTTGAAGGCGGCGAGGTTGATATAGCGCTGCGCATGCCACAAGAAAACTACGCCAGCTTTGATGGACGAGAAGGGTATACTTACCTGGCAGAACCAGCCTTCTTTAATTATGTTGGCTTCTTCAACACCCTGCGCCCACCATTGGATGACCCGAAGGTGCGCCAGGCATTGTCTTATGCCGTTCCTTATCAGGACCTCATCGATGTGGCTGCTTTCGGGCTGGCAACGCAAGCGCGCGGTGCAGCTCCGGCGGGCGTCTGGCCTTACTCCGAGGAGGTGGCACAATATTCTCAGGATTTGGAGAAGGCCAGGGAATTGTTGGCCGAAGCTGGGCACGCTGACGGTTTTGATTTGCGCCTGACGTACGCAGCCGAAAATATAACCGAAGAACGCTTTGCTCCGCTGCTCAAAGATGCATTCGCTGAGGTAGGCGTTAATGTAGAGATCGAGCCCATTCTGTTCAGCCAACAGTGGGAAGAGGCAAAAGGTGATCCGGCCAATGCGCAGGATATGTTCTTGCTTCTTTACTGGCCAACATACAGCGATGCGGGCACGGATAATCTATGGTCTATGTTCCACAGCAGCGAAGCGCCATTCTTCAACCTGAGCTACTGGGCCAACGAAGAATTCGATACGCTCATTGACGAGGCAGCCACGCTTACCGTCACCGACCCGGAAACGGCGCAGCAAATGTACAATGATGCCCAGAACTTGATGGTAGAAGAAGCGCCTGCGCTCTTCTTCTTCGATACAAAAGCTCCCTTTGTCATCCCTGATCATGTGGGCGGGTTTGATTACAATCTCAATTACCCATTTGCACAGGCGTTCTTCTACGATATGTTCCCGGTGCAAGAATAAGTAAGGAGCCAGCTATCAGCCGTCAGTTATTAGAAAAGCTGACGGCTGATGGTTGCTCCCCGACCTGACCGGCTTTTTTCATGCGTAAACTTGAGTTCATCATCCGGCGAGTCACCGGAGCGATACTAGTTTTGTTGGGAGTATCGGTTATTACCTTTGCTCTGGCGCGGGTGGTGCCATCCAATGCGGCGGCGCTGTACATTGGCCCGCGCGCAAGGGCGGAAGAAATTGAGCGAGTGGCGGAAGAGCTGGGCTTGAACCGGCCGCTGCCTGTGCAGTATGCCGTCTATATGCGCGATGTGCTGCATGGCGACTTGGGAACGTCGATTGGCAGCAAGCGACCAGTGACGCAGGAATTAACCGGCCGTCTGCCGGCTACGCTGGAACTACTCTTTGCCGGTATGTTCCTGGCGATTGGGTTGGGGATACCCCTGGGGGTATGGAGTGCGTACCGGCAGGGACGGGCATCCGACATCATTATGCGCATTGTTTCTATAATCGGTGTCTCGGTACCGGCTTTTGCCCTGGGACTTCTGCTGCAATTTGTTTTCTTCCGCTCATTGGATCTACTGCCTTTGTCCGGTCGAATTGACAGCGACATGCGTTTTATCAGCCCGGTCGAGGTGCTAACGGGGTTTTATCTGATTGACACGGCCGTCACCCAGAACTGGGTCGCTTTTAAAGACTCCATCTGGCATCTCATCTTGCCGGCTATCACCCTGGCAGCATATCCCATGGCGCTCATCGCCCGCATGACACGTAGCTCCATGTTGGAGGTATTGTCGCAAGATTATATCCGTACGGCGCGGGCCTATGGCATAAAAGAGCGTGTCATCGTTTTTCTATATGCCTTGAAAAACGCCATCGGCCCGACGCTCACCGTGATCGGATTGACCTTTGCCTTTGCGATAACGGGCACCTTCTTTGTGGAAATCATCTTTAACTGGCCAGGATTAGGTTTGTTTACCGTTCGATCATTACTCAACCTCGACTATCCGGCCATTATGGGCATCACCCTTTTTGGTGCTTTCATGTACGTTATTATCAATTTGATTGTGGATTTATTGCAGGCGTGGGTCGATCCGCGCATCAGCCTGCAATGAGATAATTATGGCCATTTCACCGTCTGTTGAATCAGAATCAAGCGTAGTCATAATCGAAAGCCGGCGCGGATCACACATCTGGCATGTGATTTCGCGCGATCCGCTGGCCATGGCCAGTGTTGTTATCATCCTCATCTTTTTGCTTGTTGCTATTTTTGCGCCACTGTTGGCTCCATACCCGGAGCAAGGCGAGGGGAAAAGCAGCCCTTCAACGCTCTTTCTGCCGCCTTCAACAGAGCATCCCT
>JAACFF010000545.1 GCA_009937635.1 Chloroflexota bacterium | reverse complement strand
AGATCCTCGCGTCAGATGCCGGCCACGTGGATGGCCAGCCCAACGATGGTGAGCCGGATGTTGCTCCAGCCGGTCTGGAGAAACCGAAGGCGGCCAACGACTAAACTGAGGATCGTCGCCGATGTTCTCACACTTCTTCATTGACCGGCCAATTTTTGCAACGGTCATCTCGCTCATCATCTGCATTGGCGGCGCAGCCGCCATGGTCAACCTGCCTATCGCCCAGTATCCCGACATTACGCCCGTTCAGATTCAGGTGACAGCAACATATCCTGGAGCCGACGCCAAAACAGTGGCCCAAAATGTCGGCGCGCCCATCGAGCTGCAGGTTAACGGCGCGGATAACATGATTTACATGCAATCCACGAGTTCCTCGACCGGCAATTATACCCTCAATGTGTACTTCGCCCAGGGAACCGATCCCCAACTCGCGCAGGTTGACGTGCAGAACCGTGTGCAATGGGCCATGCCTCAACTCCCCGAGGCAGTCACAGCCCAAGCCGTTATCGTCAAGAAGGCCACTCAGAGTTTTATGCTGGTCATGGCGCTCTATTCTCCCGATGAACGCTATGATTCGGACTACGTGGCTAACTATGCCAACATCTATGTCCTGGATGCGATCAAACGCATTAACGGGGCTAACCAGGCTGCCATATTCGGAGTTCTAGACTATGCCATGCGCATCTGGCTCCGGCCCGACCGTATGGCACAGCTCGGCATAACCGCCACCGATGTGGCCAATGCGGTGAGTGAACAGAACGTGCAGTTTGCCGTGGGTCGCATCGGGCAATCACCCACAAAAGAACCGGTCCCCCAGACGTTTCCCGTCATTACCCCTGGGTTATTCACGGAGGCTGAGCAGTTTGAGAACATCATCCTGCGTGCCGACGATCAAGGTGCAGCCATTACACGCATCAAAAATATTGGCCGTGCGGACCTCGGCCGCAAGGACTACTCTATTCGGTCCAAGTTTCAGGGTAAAGACGCCACTCTCATTGTTGTCTACCAGCAACCGGGTGCCAATGCCCTGGATGTGGCGAACCAAGTTTACGCCACAATGGAAAACCTTTCGAAGAGTTTCCCAGACGGGTTGAAGTACGAAATGGCGCTGGATACCACCAAATTCGTGAAGGCCTCCATTGACGAAGTCGTCCACACGTTCTTTGAGGCTGTGGTGCTGGTCGTGCTCGTCGTGTTCATCTTTCTACACAGCTTACGGCTCACCATCATCCCGACCCTGGCAGTCCCGGTCTCGATTCTTGGTGCCATGATCGGCATGATGGCCTTTGGCTTTTCGGTCAACATGATGACCCTGTTCGGCATGATTTTGGCCATTGGCATTGTGGTGGACGACGCGATCGTGGTCATCGAGAACACGGAACGCAACATGACCCAGTTCGGGCTTTCACCGAAGGAGGCTGCCAAGCGTGCCATGATCGAAGTGACCGGGCCTGTCGTGGCCATCGTGTTGGTGCTGAATGCGGTGTTTATCCCGGTGGCGTTCCTGGGGGGGATGACCGGAGAGCTCTACAAACAATTTGCCATCACGATTGCCATTTCCGTGGTGTTCTCGGGGATAGTCGCGCTCACCCTCTCTCCGGCGCTCGCCGCCATCCTGCTCAAACCCAGTCATGGTGAGAAAGGCCGTCTGGTCACGTGGTTTGAAAATACGCTCGAACGTGTGACGAATGCCTATATAGCCGGGACCAAATGGATTATGCGCCGGGTGGCCCTGTCCTTCGGGGCATTCGGAGCAGTGATTCTCATCGCGGTTTGGCTGTTCTCGATATGGCCCGCAGCCTTCGTGCCCCAAGAGGATCAGGGATACCTATTTGTTCCATATTTTTTGCCGGACGCGGCCAGTCTGGATCGGACCGGAGCAGTGGGTTCCCGCGCCGCAGATTTTATGATGAAACATCCCGCCGTCGAAAACGTGACGCAAGTCGATGGCTACAGCCTCATCGACCAACAGAACAAAACAAACAGGGGGCTGTTGTTCGTCGCCTTAAAGGATTTTGAGGAACGGCAAAGTGAGGAACTCTCAGCACCTGGTCTTATCCAGGCTGCCGCGAAGGACTACGCCGGGGTTCCCGAGGGGCGGGTATTGCCCCTCAATCCGCCGTCTATTCCTGGATTGGGTGTCACGGCGGGCTTCGAGATGTGGGTCCAACAAAAGGGCGATGGTGATTACGGGCAACTCGTCGATTATGTCAAGCAAATGGTCGAAAAGGCACGCACGACTCCCGAACTGACCAGAGTCAGCGTCACGGTCAGCGCCGAGAACCGTCAATTACTGGCGGACTTGGACCGGGAAAAAACGGAGCTTCTCGGCGTACCGATATCGGATGTCTACGACACCCTGCAGACCCTGTTTGGATCGCTCTATGTCAATCAGTTTCCTAAGAGTTCGAGACTCTGGCAGGTCATCCTTCAAGCCGAACCCGAATATAGGATGAGCCCCAAGGATATCGATCAGATCTACGTCCGCAACGATGCAGGCCACATGGTCCCGCTATCGGCTCTGGTCAAGACCGACTGGACCATTGGCCCCGACATCGTGACCCGATTCAACAACTATCCCGCTGCCAAGATCACCGGTGGTCCCGCAGCAGGGGTGAGTTCTGGACAGGCGCTGGAAATCATGGAACAAATTGCCAAAGATATATTGCCTGAAGACTATAGCTTTGAATGGGCCGGTGAATCCCGTGAAGAGAAACTTGCCGGGGGAACTTCCGCGATTGCCTTCACTTTTGGGCTGATCTTTGTGTTCTTGATTCTCGCGGCCCAGTACGAAAGCTGGACATTGCCGTTCGGCGTGCTCATGGCCGTACCCTTCGCCCTGTTGGGCGCATTACTGGCGATCGTGTTGCGTGGCATCCCCAATGACGTCTATTTTCAAATCGGGCTACTCACCCTGATCGCGCTAGCCGCAAAAAACGCCATCCTTATCGTTGAATTTGCCGTGGATCTCCACAAGGAAGGCAAATCTCTTTATGATTCGGCGGTTGAGGCGGCGAAGTTACGCTTTCGGCCAATCGTGATGACCTCGTTTGCGTTTATCCTTGGGGTTGTGCCGCTCGCGATTGCGAGCGGGGCTTCGGCTAACAGCCGCCATTCCATTGGAACCGGTGTGATTGGGGGTATGCTGGGTGCCACGGCCATTGCGGTGTTCTTTATTCCGATGTTCTTCCTGGTACTGGAAAAGCTTGGCGCCAAACAGTCAGACAATCAGGAGGCACCGGGTGCCAAAGAGGCTGGGATATTGGAGGATGATTCTGATGGCCCCATAGCATCACAAAGTCCTGACGA
>JAACFF010000149.1 GCA_009937635.1 Chloroflexota bacterium | reverse complement strand
CCAGGAGCGCTATTAATGGATCGTATTCCATAATTCTTTCTCCATTTGATGAGCAAATCCTCTACTGTACCTATGGTGGTTGTCTGAATAATTCTGTAAATTTAGTCTAGCCTAAATATTTATTTCATCAAGGCTATATTGTAATGCTTGATTGCTCAAAATGCAAGAGCTAATGGATCCTGTGTGCTCAAAGCGCACAAAAATTGGACAGATCTAGCCAGATTGGGCTACAATCTCGCTTACCCATTTTGTAGTACTTACCATAAGCCTATTTTGGCTCGCCGGGATTAGCAAAGGAGTTCGCAATGGCTTTCCTGAAGATTAACGGTTTCCATTCCACGACTACTGGACGGGCGGAGGGCATCGGCGATTTTCTGCGTGATGTCGATGCCGCCGGCGTCCCCTTTTTCGCCTACTGCGCCGACGGTACTACCTCGCTCAGTGACGCCCAGACTATCATGCGCAATAGTGATGTGCCCCATCATGCCGTTTTCCGTAGAACCACCTTTCCCCACAACCAGGGCGGTTCTGATGTGCCAGACTATGATGAGCCCCCGGAGGAAGCGGCCGTAAAACAGTGGGCGTCTCATCGCCAACGTTGGCCCAAGGATTTGGACCCTACCCTTATTTATGGCGAAACTGTCAACGAGCTGCGCAAGGAGATAAAATGGGCGGATTGGATCGGCAACTTCTGCTATCATACCGCTCTGCTGGCGCTGCAGAACGGTTTCAAATGGTGCGGGCCGGGCTACAGCGCGGGCACGCCCGATGAAGGGGCCTGGGAAACCCCGGGAATGCTCAAATTCCTTGACTTGTGCCAGCAGCATCCGGGGCGTCTTGCCGTTGCCCTGCATGAGTTCAGCCTTACCGTAGATGACATTTGGAACGAGAGTGGTTACCTTATCGGCCGTTTTCAGCAGCTCATCAAGTCCTGCGAAAAGCACAACATCCACCCACCTGACATTTTTATCACCGAGTGGGGCTGGTCTGAGAGGAACGTTCCCAAGCCTAAACAGGCCATGAAAGACATCTTGGAGGTAGGTAAGCTATACGCGCAATATCCATCGCTTAAAGGCGCAGCCATATGGGGCCTGGACGGTGGGTGGGGTTCTCTAGCCAAAGAGACCGCGCGCTTGATGGATCCGCTCAAGCAATTGCTGATCGAAACCCGTTTTCCCGAGCCCGCACCCAGCCAGCCGTCTGAACCTGAGCAAGAACCGCCTCCTGGACCGGGTGAACCACGGGATCAATACAAGCGTGATTACCTCGTAGCACCGCCGCAAGCTTCGCTCGACGAGTGGCTTGCCATCTGCAAACAAGCTTTTGAGCTCAAACAAACGGTCGGTTTTTCCTACGACGATGCCGGACTTGGCGATCTAGCGCGTAAGACTGCTATACTGTACGATATCCCACAGGATAAATGGCCCGAGTACATGGATTGGTATGCAGAGCATTACCCGCACACAAATGTCACATTTCGCACCACGCCGGCATCATCATGATAGGATTTCACATTAGTCCGAGCGCAGCACAATGAATGATAAACTGACACTTGACACCTGACGGCCATTTTCCAAGAAGTTATATGGAATAAGGTCCCTCCCGGTGATCGACAAGACCACAAGCCTGACCGATGCCGTCCGTGTCATCCGCGACGGTTTTACCCTTGGCCTGGGCGGCATGACTATTTACCGTCGCCCCGTAGGCTTTGTGCGTGCGCTGATCCAACAAGAGCAACCGCCGCGTAATTTGACTTTGTTGGCCCTTACCTGTGGCCTGGCCAGCGATATGTTGGTTGGCGCAGGGTTGGTCGGCCGTTCCCGCTGCTGCTATTTTGGCCTGGAGTCATTTGGAATGGCGCCCATGTTCATCGAGGCTGTGGCCACTTCTTCATTGACAATTATCGAAGAGAGTGAAGCGAGCATTGCCAATGGCCTGCGCGCACAGATGGCCGGCATTGGTTTCATGCCCAGCCAGGCGTGGCAAGGCACAGACATGTTCACCGTTCGCCCTGATGTTAAGCGTATCGTCGATCCTTATACGGGTCTACCGCTCACCGCATTCCCTGCCATCGGCTGCGACATAGCGGTAATCCACGTGCTAAAAGCGGACCGCTTTGGCAATAGCATATTGGGCGGCAATCCGACTATCGATGTGGAACTGGCCAACGTTGCCCGGCAAGTGATCATAACTGCTGAAGAAGTAGACGATTCATTGACAGCCCCGATTGACATTCCCGGACATACGGTCACGGCCGTTGTCTCTCTCCCTCGCGGCGCGTGGCCAACGTCATGCTATCCTCTTTACCCCATCGACGGTGGGGAGATTTTGCGTTATATAGAAGCATGTCATGCCGGACGGTTCCGTGACTATGTTCACCATTGACGAATTGATCTGCGTCTGCATTAGCCGCCAGCTCGTAGACGGCGAACTAGTGGCCCAGGGGGTTGCGACACCCTTGGTCGCAGCCGGCTATCTGCTGGCCAAACACACCCATGCGCCTGGCTTAATTTTCGTTTCTGCTATTGGGCAAGCCATCTGCCAGGAACCGGCGCCATTGGGCGTGGCGACAATCGAGCAGTTATGGATTGGGCAGGGCTTGATACGCTTCAGTTTCGTAACCGCTGTCTGTGATCTTTTGCCTACTTTCCGGCCTAAGGAGTATTTCCGTCCCGGACAAGTCGATCCCTACGGCAATTTCAACAATGTCTTTATGGGCGGTACTTACCAACGGCCGAGATTACGGCTGCCCGGTTCCGCCGGCATTGCCGATGTAACTACCTTCCTCGATGATACCTATCTATACGTTCCACGTCACGGCCGTTTCACCTTCGTTCCCACTCTTGACTTTCGCAGCGGCCTGGGCAACCATCCCGCCCGTGTTTCCGGAAGCGGGCCACGACACCTGATTTCCGATCTGGGTCAATTTGACTTCAACGGCAAGGACGGCCGTTTACGCTTGTTGTCCATCCATCCCGGCGTCAGCTTGCGTCAGCTTATGGCCAAGACCGGCTTTAACTTCGAAGTACCCAATTTGCTGCCAATCACAGAGCCGCCCACGGCAAATGAGCTGCGCTTATTACGTGAAACAATTGACCCGCTGGGCGTTCGCCAGTTAGAAACCTTGCGCGGAGCGGCACGTCGCAATAAACTGCGCCAGATACTGCGCCACGAAGCGCGCACGTTTGCAGCTTCGCCGCGACGATAAACTTAAGTGTGAGAAGCCCAATTCTTTCATCAAAGTAGCCAAAATGCTCAGGCAGAAAAACTGGGTTTCTGTACTATAACTAAGGAAAATGCCAATGACTGACTCCAATGGAAACGGCCGTGCGCGCATTGCGGATGCATTTAATAACGCGCTGAACTCCAGAACCGCCGCCTTGATGCCCTACTTCACTCTCGGCTATCCTGATCGCGGTACGTCGCTGGACATCGTCGAGTCTATCGCTGCCGATAGCGATCTTCTCGAACTGGGAATCCCTTTCAGCGATCCCCTGGCTGATGGTCCTACCATCCAGCGCAGCACGCAAATCGCCCTGGAAAATGGCACAACCGTCTCCGGCTGCCTGGACATGGTGCGGGAACTGCGCCAGCGTGGCGTAGAGACACCGGTTTGTCTCATGGGTTACTACAATCCCATGCTGGCCTACGGTCTGGAACCCTTTGTCGAGGATGCCAAAACTGCCGGCGTGCAAGGTTTCATCGTGCCCGATCTCCCGCCGGAGGAAGCCGCCCAACTGCATCAGTTGGCCGCCGCCGCCGGCCTTGCTTACATCTATTTCCTGGCGCCCACCAGCAGCCTTGAACGTATTGAGCAAGTGACGCAGCAGGCAGCAGGTTTCATTTATCTGGTCAGCGTGACCGGCGTAACCGGGGCCCGGCAGGCTTTGCAAAGCGATCTGGCTGATTTTGTGCAGCGCGTTCGCAGCCGTTCGGCCGTTCCCCTGGCCATTGGTTTCGGCATCAGTACCCCTGATCAAGCCGCCTCCGTAGCCGGCCTGGCCGACGGCGTCATCGTCGGCAGCGCCCTTATCAATGCCGCAAACTCGGCCCAAAACAAACCGGAAGCAGCGTCCGCCTTTGTTAAATCTTTGCGAGACGCGCTAAACAACTAAGTAAGAGCTGATGGCTGATTCCTGACAGCCATGCACAAGGAGTACTTATGCCCAACCACTTAACCAACGAAACAAGCCCCTATCTTCTGCAACATGTCAACAATCCCGTCGATTGGTATCCCTGGGGAGAGGAAGCCCTGGCCCTGGCCTACGAGCTGGACAAGCCGATCTTGCTTAGTATCGGATACGCTGCCTGCCACTGGTGCCATGTCATGGCGCATGAATCGTTTGAAGATGAAGAAACTGCCGGGCTCATGAATCAGAGCTTCGTCAACATCAAAGTAGATCGAGAAGAACGACCCGATCTTGATAGTATCTACATGAGCGCTGTCCAGTCGCTGACCGGACAAGGCGGCTGGCCTATGACCGTTTTCTTGACGCCGCAAGGCAAACCATTTTACGGAGGCACCTACTTTCCACCCGTGCCGCGTTACGGTATGCCTAGCTTCCAACAATTGCTAACCAGTATCGCTGATACCTGGCAGGTACGCCGGCAAGACATCGAAGATAGTGCCGGCAAAATCGCCCTTCACTTAAGTCAATCCGCCTTGCCGGCTTCGGAGTCAAGTCCGTTACAGGAATCACTTTTCGACCGGGCTATTGACGATATACGCAGCAAATTTGACGCGCAAGAAGGTGGGTTTGGCCAGGCGCCCAAATTTCCTCCTTCCATGACTCTTGAATTCCTGCTGCGTATGCACCTGGCACGCGGTGACCGAAGTGCTCTTGACATGGCCGAATTCACGCTTATAAAAATGGCGCACGGGGGCATGTACGACCAACTGGGCGGCGGGTTTGCGCGCTACGCCACTGACGACAAATGGCTCATACCCCACTTCGAAAAAATGCTCTATGACAATGCCTTGCTTAGCCGTGTTTACCTGCATGCCTACCAGGTTACAGGCAATCCTCTGTACCGGCGCATTGTTGAGGAAACCCTAGACTTTGTTGTACGAGAGTTGCGCCACGAAGCAGGTGGTTTCTACAGCAGTTTTGACGCGGACAGCGAAGGGGAAGAAGGTAAATTTTACGTCTGGCATTCCGCAGAAGTTCGCCAACTATTAGGCGCTGATGCGGATCTTTTCATGCATTACTACGACGTCACAGAAAATGGGAATTGGGAGGGGCACAGCATCCTTAATGTGAAAGCAGATCCACAGGAAGTTGCCGTAAAGTTCGGTCTTGAACCGGAGGAAATGGATCTAGGCTTGCAGGCAGCTCGTCAAAAACTGTATGAAGCGCGTGCACAACGTGTATGGCCTGGGCTGGATGATAAAGTGTTAACAGCGTGGAATGGTCTCATGTTGGCTTCATTTGCCGAAGCGGGCCGTATACTTCAAAGGCCAGACTATACACAAATTGCGAAAGAGAATGCCCAGTTCCTTTATGCCCAAATGCGACAAACAGACGGCCGTCTGCTGCGCACTTGGAAAGCCGGTTTCGATGCCAAATACAATGCCTACCTGGAAGATTACGCCTATCTGGCCGATGGTCTCCTCGCCCTTTACCAGACCACCTTTGAGACACGTTGGTTCCTATGGGTACAGGAACTGGCGGAACAGATGCTCACGCGCTTCGGCGATAAAAGCAATGGCGGGTTCTTCGACACCTCCAGCGATCATGAGTCGTTAATCTACCGCCCCAAGGATGTGCAGGACAATGCGACCCCAAGCGCCAATGCCATGGCCGCTCACGTACTCCTGAAGCTGAGTATGCTAACCGGCAATGGCGATCAGTGGGACATCGCGCAAAGAACGGTAAGCGCCCTTGCCGATTTGATGGCTCGCTTCCCGACCGGTTTCTCTCACTGGCTCTGCGCCGCCGCGTTTATCCTGGGCGAACCACAAGAAGTTGCAATCGCCGGCGATCTCGACGATCCCGCTACCCAGCGCTTAATCAATGCTGTGTACGCGCGATACCGGCCAAATCTGGTCATTGCCGCAGGCGACAAGGTGAGCGAGATACCGCTTCTAGTCGATCGGCCGATGCTCGACGGCGAATCCGCGGCCTATGTCTGCCGCCGTTTCGTTTGCCATACCCCGGTTACCGATTCGGAAGCGTTAGTGCAACAACTCAACTAAACTCAATGATCCCGGCATGTCGCTAAATATGGGAATTTTCTCATTTGCCAAAGATAATTTTTATGCTAAACTGTTTGCGGCTCCCCCCCAGAGATGAACCCGTAGGCGCCCGCTTACGGGTCATCTCATTTTTTTAGTCTAATGCTTAAGCTTATTTTTCCTGTACGGCAATAGCCTCACTCTTCCATTTCAAACTGCAAACCGCCCTCAGCAACCCCAACCCGAACAACCATCTTTTCGTCGCCACGCGGTCGAGAGAGCAGAAAATCCGCCAGAGGTTCGCGTAGATGGCGTCCTATGATGCGACGTAACGGCCGTGCTCCAAATTCAGGCTGGTCGTTCTGTGCCAGCATCCATTGTTTTGCTTCCGTCGTGACAGCCAGATCGATTCCTCGTTTTGCCGCCAGTTTTATCTCTTTCCCAAGCATAAGATCCAGAATTCGCGCCAGTTGTGGAGCGGTTAATTGGTGGAACAGAACAATCTCATCCAGCCGGTTAAGGAATTCTGGCCGGAAGAATTGACGTACCATGGCTAAAACCAATTCTCGTTCTCGCTCGTTGACGATTGGCACCAGCATATACTCCGCCCCCAGGTTGCTGGTCATGATGATCACCGTTTCACTGAAGGAGGCCAGCCGCCCCTGGCTGTCCGTCAAGCGCCCCTCTTCCATCACCTGCAGCAGCACGTCAAGCACACGAGGATGTGCTTTTTCTATCTCGTCAAGCAGCACAACGGTATAGGGTCTTTCGCGCACAAAATCGGTGAGCTGTCCACCCCCTTCGTAGCCAACATATCCGGGTGGGGCCCCGATTAGACGATTGACGCTGGCCTCTTCCTGGTATTCACTCATATCCAAAACCAGCATCGCTTCTTCAGAACCAAACATAAATTCAGCCAATGCTTTCGCCAATTCTGTCTTTCCGACGCCGCTTGGTCCTAGAAAGAGGAAAGAACCAATCGGCCGTTTCGGATCGCGCAACCCAACCCGGGCCGTCTTCACCGCCCGGCTAACAGCCAGGACCGCTTCCTGCTGTCCAATGATGCGCTCGTGTATCCGCTCCGACATGGCAGCATATTTGCCCTGCTCATCCTCACTGAGGCGTGATAACGGTATCTTGGTTATCATGCTGGCCGCCACCATGACATCTTCGCTGTCCACCCTGCCATCGGGAGCAATCTCGGGCAGATTGGCCACATGCTCTTGCGTAACCATGCGCACCAGCGCACATGACCGGTCAACCAATTGCAACGCGGCTGCGGGTAAGACTACTGTCTTGATATATTGGTCGGCCAGGATCACGGCCGTCTCCAGCGACTCGCGGACCACAACCACCTCATATTCTTGCTCCAGGCGCTGTTTGTGGTAAGTCAGCACAGCCACTGCCTCACTCCTTTTGGCTGCCGGCACATCCAGGCGGTGTGTGTTCTGCCGGATCAGATGCTCCTGGCTCAACGCATCATACCCTGCCTGCGTGGCCGTACCGATAATCACCTGTTGGTTGTTAAGCAGCGCTTTGTGCAGTTCTCGGTTAACCTGTTGCGGGAATTTGGCTCGCAACCGATCGCCAAAAAAACGCCCGATATCCGGAACCAGAAGGATGCCCCCGGCAGCGCGGCGTAAACCTGTGCGCATTGCTGCCAGGGGGTTCTCCAGCAATGCCGTCTCGCTCATTTGCACCAGCGAACGCAAATTATCCGGGCCCTTTCCCTCGGCCAGAAGCTGCGCCAGGCTATAGGCCACCGTGCGTTTTCCTGCCCCTTCAAACCCTACCAGGATGACGTGCCTCTTATCGGACAGTGACAAGAGGCTGATCAGATCGCGCTGCAATTGTTCGCGCTGGTAAACGGCCGTGGTTTTGCCATCCTTTGCCTCCTGCACATAATCGCGGATAATCGCCGTACCACGTTCGGTAACCACTTCATCCAGCAAGGCAATAACGGCTGCGGAACTAATCCCTGCCCGTTGTAAAACCGCAAAGGTAGTCACATTGGATTGGGCCATGGCCGCCAGTGCATGACCACTGCCCACTTTCAACTCTTCACGTGCTTGGGCGATGGTCAACCCTTCGTCAATCACTACCAGCATCTCTTCATCCAACGGAATCTCTTTGCCAAAATCATCCGTGAAAGTGAATTTGGCGTCCCGCCCTTTATTACTGCGGGCCATCATCTCCACCCGTCGTAAGAGATCTGCAAAGTCAGCGCCACGTTGCTCATGCAGCTTCTGCAAGATCTGGTATGCTGCCGATTCTTTCTCGTCCAAGAAAACGCGCAATAACAGTTGTGGCGTGAGCAGTTTCAGCCCATACTCAAATTCTTGTGTCGCCGCTGTCGTCATCAAGCGTGACAGTTCAGCAGACGGGATATTGGGATTCAAAGCGCTCATTGTCAACTCTCAACTATCCTATACATTCTGCGGATAACATCCTTCGGTTTCCATCGTCCCTACAATTTTCTCCCAACCTGGAGGTCGTGCCTGGCCATAAGCGTCCGTTTCAGTCGCGATGTCGTAGGCAACTAAGCGGCGCTCGAAGGACCACTCCCTTCCATTCCAGGCAAATATGCCATACTTAGCTCGCGTATCGCCATCTCCGGGCATGCTCACGGAGCTAATGTTGATCAGCCTCATTCTCCCCCATGCCCTTTCGCTGGGAATATGCAAATGGCCAAAAGCTAGCACAGCCGTTTCCGTACCCTCTAACAATTTATCTAGCTCATCATCTTTCTGGCGAATTCGGCCGTAGCGGATCAACTGTTCTGCTTCCGGCGGAAAAATGAGCTGATTCACATCGCGCGGATTGGCATGGACGACCAGCAAATCATCTCCAGGCCGGCCTGCGGGCGAAATCCGGTGGGAGAAAGGCAGCCCATCCAGCCAGGCACGCTCCGTCTCGCTCAGTTGAGCCAATGTCCATTCCGCAAGAGCAGTAAGGGGTTGCGGGGCTTGTTGGCGTCCCAGAATCCAATCATCCGTGTTGCCGTAAACAGGTTGGATACGTGACTCCTGCACCTTGCGCAAGCACGCTCGCGGTCGAGGTCCCACCAGGCACAAATCCCCAGCGAAAACAATCTCATCTACCCCCCTATCGTTGATGTCTTGCAACACCGCCTCCAGGGCGCTCAAATTTCCGTGTACATCAGAAAAGATAGCAATGCGCATAGTATTCTCTCCTCTAACCGTTCATCTTCAATGGTTTCTATTGCCAGTCATCGTGTAAAGTACCATAGCCACCTATGCCGGGCAAGGAACCTTCCTCACCAACTATTCCGCTTCCAAGGGTATAATGGGTTTAAATTCTTTGACGGAGGTCATAATGACCCTGAACAAATTTCTTCTTTTAGCTGCCATCACTCTGATTTTGTTGGTTGCCTGCGCTGAAAACGCGCCCCTACCAACGCCCGAATCAGATCCTACCGTATCTGTGGAAGCCGCTCCGCCCCCTATCGTCATTGCACCGGATCCTACTGCCACGAGCGAACCAACCCCAACAATCACTGCTGAACCCCTCCCCGTCGCACAAGAGAGTGAAGATCCTGCTACTGGAGAAACAGAAATGCCCCCTGCATCAGAATCGCAAGAAATCAACGTTGTACGAGCGGTAGAAGATATCTCCATCGAAGGAGCTGACGGATTAATTCAGCAGTCAACTCTCTACACTCCAGATGGGATAGCTCCTCTACCAGGAGTGATTTTGCTGCACATGCTCGGCAGTGACCGCCAAGTGTGGGAAGAAAACGGCTTCGCCGTAACCCTGGCCGAAAATGGCTACGCGGTGCTGACTGTAGATATGCGCGGCCATGGTGCAACAGGAGGTAGTATCAACTGGGAACTGGTCCCGGAGGATTTACAACGTGTCTGGCAGCATTTCACAACCCTGGAGGCAGTCGATTCGCAACGATCGGCCGTCATTGGTGCAAGCATCGGCGCCAATCTAGCCTTGATCAGCGGTGCTGGTGAAGCGGCGATCAAGACAGCAGTTCTCCTGTCGCCGGGCCTTGATTATCGTGGCGTCAGCACAGAGGAACCCATCGCTGCTTATGGCGAACGGCCGCTATTCATCGTGGCTAGCGAGGAAGATGTTTATGCCGCCGAATCTTCGCGCACCCTTGCCGACTTAGCCCAAGGCGAAACCCAATTGCAGATGTACAATGGTGCTGGCCATGGTACGCGCATGTTTGATGCCCAGCCAGATCTAAGCACACTGATCCTCGACTGGTTGGCCCAAAACCTTAATTAGATACCTTTTGCGCAACGCTAAGAGGCCTGCTACGTAAAGATTACAGAAGCAGGCACTATGATGCGAATCAATAGTCGCCCTATCTGTACCGACATTTGGCATCGACTTTTTGGAGAAAACAATGAGCCTTATTGGCAACATTATCTGGTTAATATTTGGTGGCTTCCTCGCCGGGCTGGGTTACATTCTCGGTGGTCTCTTGCTAATGCTTACTATTATTGGCATACCATTTGGTCTTAAGTCCATCCGCCTGGGCAAGGCTACTATGACCCCCTTCGGAAAAGAAGTGGTTGAGGCCGATTCTGGGGGTGGATGTTTCCAGCTTATTTTTACGATCATTTGGGTCATCCTCTTTGGCTGGGAGATCGCCATCGCCCATCTGATCGGCGGGATACTCCTCGCTATTACCATCGTCGGAATACCGTTCGCAAAACAACACTTCAAACTAATCCCGGTCGCTTTATTCCCCTTCATTTACGATCTGCGCTAAGCGTCAGGCGATCTAGGGAAACAAGCTTAAGACTGGTGTAAGGGCGAAACCTTGCTTGGTAGACCGGGAGTAACCATTAAGAGGGGCGGCATGCATGATGGTTTCAATTAACGCCCGCCACATAACAAGAATACAGACAAGGATAAATCCATCAATCTCTCTTCTGCTTTAAGAGCGATTAAAGCCAAGTGTGAAACGAACCCTGAAATTGCTTTTCACTGGTCAATCGTCTATCTTAAACGCCTAAATTAGTTTCGCAGGGACTGAATTACAGTCCACTTGGCGAAATCTGTGAGGGGCGCATGACCACAGATAACAGTGATCCTACAGGAAGATGGTATAGGCGGTTGGAGAATTGGATCACCGCCCATTGGTGGCTATTTTTGTTGGCGGTCGTCGCATTCCTCATATTTCTCTTACTCTTCTATTGGGCGATACAGCCCGATGCAGCGCCTCCATGGACAGGTTTTGGTGGGGTCACAACCTCTGCCGGAACGGGCGCAAACCCCTCAAGAACGTTATGGGACTGGTTGGACTTACTGTTAGTACCTGTTGTTCTGGCTTCTGGATTTATCTTAGTTAGCCGCTCACTGCGGGCTAACCACCTGCGAACCGGGGATGCACCTGAATCCACCTTGGATAAGGACAGCCAGGAACAAACTGCCTTAGAAAACTATCTTGATAGGATGGAAGAACTGCTGTTGGACCGTTCGCTACTTAGTGCCCATGAGGGCGATCAGGAAACTGTTTTCGCCCGAGCCAGAACCCTGTCTGTGTTGCCTAACCTCAATGGCCATAGAAAGGCACATGTAGTCCGTTTTCTGCACGAGGCCCAGCTCATTGAAGTTCACAAGCCTGTCATAGAACTGAACGGGGCCGAAATACAATATGCCAATCTTTCTCAACTCGATCTAAGTAAAACCAACCTCAGCGGGGCCAATCTGAGTGAGTCCAATTTGAGAAATACAAGTTTGAAAGAGTCTGATTTGAGCGAAATCAACCTCTCTAAGGCCGATCTTGGCGGGGCCGAGCTGCGCGAAACGCTCTTGAGCGATGCCGACTTGTCCCATGCCGATTTATGCCTTGCCGACTTACGAGGGGCCGACTTAAGCGGAGCTTGCCTGATTGGGTCTGACCTAAGCGGAGCCCATTTGAGTGAAGCAGTTCTGAGCAAAGTTGACCTGAGTGTGGCCAATCTCAATGGGGCTTATCTAAGCAAAGCGAATCTGTACGAAGCCAACCTGAGTGAAGCCAATTTGAACGAGGCAAATCTGAGCAGGGCGGATCTAAGCAGAAGCTTCTTGCGTAAAGCCAAATTAAGTGGTACTAACCTGGGCGAGGCGGACATTTCTTATGCCGATTTGTCTGGTGCTGATCTGCGCGGCACGGTTTTAAGAGAAGCTAATCTGTTCGGGGCCAATCTTAGCGATGCAAATCTCACGAGGGCGCAATATTCCACCGGTACAAGCTGGCCTCCTGATGGCTTCGATCTTGCAAAATCGGGGGCGATTTTGGTCGATGATTCAGGACAGCCTGTTGAAGAAGTGGAAGAGGAAGCTTAATTGTTCCCTATCCCTTTTCTTGATTAAGGAGTATCTCCACCCGTTGTGGTAGAAGTTGCCACCAATCAGCCGTCTCGCGAATAACTAGCATATGGGAATTGCCGCGTTTGTCATGAGCCCCTAATCCGGGGGCCAGGGCGCTGACATTTGGTTCCTCCATCAGAAAGTGGGCCAGCCTATCCTCCATCTCTATTCTCGTTCGCATAATCAGGACATTGTGTAATTCGGCAGCCTCATCCTCCAGCAAATAATCAATATTCCAAAACAGTTTTTTGTGCCGCGGAGGCTCCAATTCGGCCGTTCCCAATCCTACTTCCCTGAAAATGTCCAACATGGCCATCCGTATCCCATGCGGTCTTTCTGAATCACAGCGCGTAGCATGGCGCAACAGGCGGCGAGCCAGGGTCATCGACCCTTTAACAGCCATAGCCGACCCTACGTAGAGCAATTCACCTTGCGGAACCAGAATGGGCCGGCCGCCTTGAAAA
>JAACFF010000148.1 GCA_009937635.1 Chloroflexota bacterium | reverse complement strand
GAAGCATATCACGCCATCCCGTAGACTTGTTAATAGACCTGAATAGGGCCGCGGCCATCAAGCCAGGTATGGATTCGACCCCTTGTGCTAAACTGTCATATTCCAGCGGATCCACAAAATAAGGACTCGCTCCTAGAAGCCTGCCGAAATTAACAGCAGTTTCCACAGCTTGTGGATCGGTCTGCGCGCCGGGCATGATGCAAAATACGCTATTCGTAAACAAATCGGCGCGCGCTTTCTCGGCATCAGCTCGCCCATCTGCAAATGTGCTGGCAGCAAGTACCGGACGTGCCCCTACATAATGGCCCTGCCGCAAATACCTATCTGCCAGTTTAATGCCTGGTCCTTTCAATGCCGTCAGATCAATAATCAAGGTATGCTCTTGCAGATCTTCCCCGATAGCCCGGATAGTTCCCTCCAATTCCACGGAAGGCATCGCAAGCACGAGGATATCCGCTGTGGCCGCTGCTCGGATGAGGTTGGAGTCTGCTTTGTCCACGGCGCCGAGTTCGACAGCTTGCTTTTGCAAGGCGGGATCGCTGTCATGCCCCAGAACGGTGACATCAAGAGGGCCCTCTTTTAACGCTAACGCGATAGAAACTCCGGTACGGCGCAAGCCAATAATCGTGATAGTTTGGGTCTTCATGAAACAACTCCATTAACCATTGCAAAATTTTCAATTCTGATCATCTGCCCACTGCAGCAGAAGTAACATTTCGTCCTCAACCGTAGCCGGTCCACTCCTCAATTTATCTTGATGACGGAGAATAAGTTTAACCGTCACAGGATCGGAACCGGCGGCCTCTGCCATCTCTGCACCCCATCGAGCATGTTGTGCGCGTACGACAAACGGCCGTTTCCAACCTTGTGCCCCACCCCGCCCCCATATATCTATCTGGGAAGGTAGCAGCGTTTCGACGATCACAATCAAAACCCGGTCCCATATCGACAAAGGCTCTCGCGTCTTACCCACATCGTGCAACAATGCTGCCGCCAACAAGTTGGGTTGGCAATGACCTGCATCCCTTAGAGTCCGGAACACACGATAAGCGTGCCATTGCCCTTGCTCTTCAAAACATGTAAAGAGATCCATTTCCGGCCCACTTAATGTAGCAACAATCTCCCCTCGAGCAGATTCCGGCAGGGCATCTGCTGTTACATTCCACCAGAATTGCGTCACCCGATACAGTATGCTCACGTCAAACGCTGAACAGCACACTCATTGCAGCGGAGGCCGGCGTCATCACCAGCCAACCCAAAACATCAACTCCCAACATTGGCAGAAAGAAAATCAGAGCCAACAATATCATGAAGCCATATTGCTCCAATGGCCGCAATCGAAATGCCATTTCCAAGGGCAAAACTCCCAGCAAGATTTTATATCCATCCAAGGGAGGAACCGGTATCAGGTTAAAGAAAGCCAATATTAGATTGATCCAGATAAACTGCGTAAGCACGAACGCCACGGATGGCAACGTGCCCTCAGAAAACATCGACGGCGTCAACATACCTAATCGGAAGGGGATAGATGCAGCAGCAGCCATAATCAGATTCGAAATTGGTCCCGCTGCAGCCACAATTGCCATTGATGTACGCGGATTCCCACGCATGTTTCCTGGATTGACCATAACTGGTTTTGCCCATCCAAAACCTGAGAGCAACAACATGATCGTGCCGAACGGGTCCAGGTGAGCGAGCGGATTAAGAGTGATCCGTCCCTGCCGGCGAGGCGTCAAATCGCCCAGAAAATTAGCGGTCACAGCATGGGCAAGTTCATGAACCGTAAACGCGATCAAGAGCACGATCACACGTGCGATAATTGTCGCGGGATCTAATCCAAACATACCTTTCAGTATACCTTTTGCTCTAACCCGGGGCTACTCTGCTCATGCGGTAGAATTTCTATGGCTCGTGGGTCTAGTGCCAGATGAACACCCTCGCCTATCTTGCCCCTAAAACCCTGCATTTCAAACATTAGGGCCTGATCGTCAACCGTCACCCACACCTGATAATACCTACCGCGGAAAGAAATATCCGTGATCTCTGTGTGGATTGTGTTTGCAATGCGACCTTCCTCCTGCTCGATCAGGCGAGCCGCTTCCGGCCTAATCAAGAGCGTTACCATGGTATTAACCGCTGGTAACAACTGGTTCAGACGCAGTTTCCCAAAGACCGTTCCAACCTGGTTGGCCGCCACCACTATTCCGCTCACCACATTGACGAATCCCAGGAACCGTGCTACTTGTGGAGTAGCCGGATGGTGATAAACCTCCTCCGGTGATTCCAGTTGCTCGATTCGTCCCCGGTTCATCACTGCGACGCGATCAGAGACAGCATATGCCTCCGTCTGATCATGGGTCACGTAGAGTGAAGTAACCCCAACACGCTTTAGGATCATCCGTAATTCAATCATCAGGCGCTCGCGCAAAGACCTATCAAGAGCTCCCAACGGTTCGTCAAGCATAAGCAGACGTGGTCCAGGAGCAAGAGACCGCGCTAGCGCCACTCTTTGTTGTTCGCCGCCCGATAGCTGATCAATATCCCTCTCGCCGAGCCCCTCCAGATCTACCAGATCCAGCATCTCATTGACGCGCTTGGCGACATCTTCTTGTGAATCACCCTGCATGCGCAAACCAAACGCTACATTGTCGAAGACATTTTTGTGTGGGAACAGGGCAAAATCCTGAAACATCATCCCGAAATCACGCTGGTGCGCTGGAATGGGGCCAATATCACTCCCATCAATCCAAACCTCGCCACCATCCGCTGGTTCCAGACCGGCAATCAGTCGCAGTAATGTAGTTTTCCCACAGCCAGAAGGGCCTAGAAGGCAAACTATCTCACCCTCCCCCATAGAAAATGTGACGTCGTCGACAGCCGGCCTACCGGGCTCAAAGCTCCTCTTTAATGATCTTACTTCCAAAAATGCCATAATATCAGTTCAAACATAAAATCGGGCCCTCGATGGTGTTTCCAAATCAAATTAATACAACATCAAGGTCCCGGTATTTCGAGCAAGAATCATATGCATTAAACAAATGTTTCTAATTCTTCAATGGTGCTTTCAACCAGTTCCACCAACTCGGCCAACATCGCGCTGTCGAAGCGAAATTCTACGCCGGCCGCTTCGAACAAAGCGGGCAAGGTCTTGGTCCCTCCCAGAGCAAGCGCTTCGCGATAAGAGGCTACAGCGCCCGCCTGATTGTTCAAGGCATTCCTCCATACCTGCAGCGCCCCCAACTGCGCCATACCATATTCAATATAGTAGAATGGAAGATGGAATATATGCAACTTGCGATGCCAACCACTCACGCGTTCATCTTCAATACCTGAAAAGTCTATGTCCGGCATAAACCTATCCCACAAATCGCTCCAGGTTGCATCGCAGTTGGCTGGATCCATTGCTGCATGCACGTTAGTGTAGACCCAATGTTGGAAGGCATCTACCACAGCCATATAAGGTAGGAAAAGGATTGCGCCTTCAAGGTGCTCGATTCGTGCCCGAGCCGCTTCGCCAGGCGTATAAAACCCACCATAATCCTTGGTCAAATAAGGCGCTGACAGCAATTCCATACTCATCGAGGCAACTTCCGCGAACTCCATAGGCGAATCGATTTGCCAGACAAGCGGCAGTCCGGCTGTTTCAAAGACATGGAAAGCATGGCCTGCCTCGTGCAAAAGCGTTTGCACATCATCATGCGTGCCGGCGCCATTCATAAAGATGAACGGCCGTCTCCGCAGCGGAAGCGTACTGCAATACCCTCCTAAAGCCTTACCGGCCCGTGTGTCCAAATCCAGCAGGTTTTCTTCGGCCATCGTCGCAAAATGGCGTGCAAGAGCAGGGTCCACATCCTGGAAAATATTCAAACCACCCTGAACCAGCGCATCCTGCCCCTCATACGGCTTTAACGGTGGCGCATCACTCGTATCAACTTCAACATCCCATGGGCGTAAACTGGCCAAACCCAATCGCTTTCGCTTCTTCTCATATAGTCGTCTTGCGGCTGGAACCACTACTTCTTCAATTGCCTTGTGGAAAGTGAAGCAATCATCTGGAGTATAAGCAAATCGATCATAGTTACGAAATGTATAATCGCGATAATTATCCAAACCCGTATTCGCGGCGACCTGCTGCCTTAGCTTCAACATGTCCACATAAAGCTTATTCAGTTCCTCCCGCTGGGCCAGCCACAATGCCATCATCGTTTTCCAGGCCCTTTCGCGCAGAGAGCGCTTCTTGTCCTTGAGAAACACAGACAATTGGCTTAGATTCTTCTCCTCACCTTCCCAATCACTAACCATCGCTCCCGTAATCTTGTCATACTCATTTCCGAGCTTAGCCAACTCTGTTTGCAAAGGCACATTTTCTTGCCTAAAGAGATCCGCCTGATTGCGCATGTTTCGCAATACAATAGTCAAATCAGAAACAGCGCTTCCGGTTGGGTTCATGGCCAAAAACCGCTCCTTGAGTTCCTGATCAGCGATCGTCGCTGGCGGTTGCACATTGCTCACAAACTCAAGAAAATCTTGCTCTCGGCTCTTGTCGGCCGTATCGAGCGATTTCTTGATATGGACCATAGCTCCGGCTTCCCACAAGAGTGCGCTCAAACGCGACCAATCTTCCAACCACTGGCGCAGATCAACTTCCTCAACTTCGCGGCTCCGCAACGATTCAAAATACGGCTCAAACGTTTTCCATTGAAGCACGTCTATCTGATCAATACTGGTAGGAAAAGTTGAAAAACTCACAATAAATCACCTCTCCCCAAAGGGAGATAAACTCCGATTACAGTCCATGACAAATACGAAATCGTACGTATAAAAGCAAAGCCCTTGCACTGGTTGCAAGGGCTTTTTTCACGTTCTGAGGCGACGACGGGATTCGAACCCGTGATAAAGGTTTTGCAGACCCTCGCCTTACCACTTGGCCACGTCGCCAAAAACAGCACGGCAGGCCTTTGGGCCTGCCGTTTAACTAGAGCGGGCGACGGGATTCGAACCCGTGGCCTTCTCCTTGGCAAGGAGACGTTCTACCACTGAACCACGCCCGCATACTTAGTTGCCTTACAAAAATACTTAATGAAGGCTGATGCCAGGACCCAGACTTGAACTGGGGACACCTGCATTTTCAGTGCAGTGCTCTACCAACTGAGCTATCCCGGCTAGACAAAGGACCAAGCACTCTGTTAAAGATGCCGGGATTCTATCCAAACGTATGCCAGAAGTCAAATCATGGAGACGCCCCGCACTTACTCCTTCAGGCAAGGTTAATCAACTGTTATGTCAACTTCGCATGGTGCAGAAATGAGGTCTGAGCCATTCATCTTTATACTAACTGTGGCAGCCTGACCGCATCCGCTACCATGGAGATTGATCCACTCTTCACGGAAACGCCTGACACGTAGTTCGTGGACATCTTCTCTTCACAGGACAGGTTAAATAAGGTAGACTCTATCAAAGGTAGACTCTATCACGTAATCAGATTCAAGATTCAATCCTTGATATTTGGTTTCCTAAGGGAGTGGTTGTGTCCTGGTGGGTGCCCTGGTCTTCAAAACCAGTGGCCGGTCGCGCGGAGCGAGCGGCGGTGGGTTCGACTCCCATCCACTCCCGCCTTAGAGTTATCAGTCGAACCTTAATTCATAAGTGGCCGGTTCCAACGTCATCGGGGCGGTAGCGGCTACTATGAGAATGGACTTCTCTTTTGTCCCCCCTTCTTCAAAAGTCATCGATAACTCACCATTCTCTATTACTGGCAAAGTGTGAACTGCTGGTCCATTATCGCTATGCGAAATCATTTGGATATGCCACCGTTGCGGTAAGTAAGGTGTAGTGCGAGTAAACCCTTCGGCCGTCCAGTCAACAGCATCGCCTTCCACATTGTCAAAGAAATCTATTTCAGGAATGGCGATATCATCTACGGCCAAGCCGCCGTAGGTAAGTATCGGATCAGTAACATATTCAAATCGCAGCAAGATCTCATGCCCTGTAAAGGGACTTAGATCGATACTATCATGAAGCCACTGACGCGTCCTGCCCGTATAGAAGCGATCTGCTAATGCTGAACCTGCGGGGTTGTCTTCCGGGTCAAGGCCCTGCATCTGTTCACCGGCAAGAGGGAGCCAGGTGCGACCCTCGTTCAGCGAAACCGAGACATAGGCAAAATCGTAGCCTTGTTCAATATCCGCATAAAAATCATAATTCAGCGTAGCCTGATCGACCTCTCTTAAGTCAAATGCACGCGTTAAGCGTGGATTACTATAATTCGCACGTTGCGCCAGCCAAAACCTACCCCCGGAAACCCGTTCCTCATTCAGCAACGGGACCTCATGATTTCCCTTGAAAGTGATTTCAGTCATTCCCTTAGGCAACTCATAGTAATCCGCCGCGTATTGCCGAACATCTGTTTGGAAGCTGACTGGAAGATTGGCCAACGATGTCACCGCCGCCGTATTCAGACCCGTGCTCTCAAATCGGTAAATCTCTGGAGATTGCGGATCATCATGAATGGCCAGGGCGACCAGCCAATCCAACCATAACGACTCCCCGTTTAATTCTAGATCATTGGCTTCAGCCACTGCATCCACTGCCATGAGTCCCGGGTACGAGCTAGTGGCAAATTCCAAGTAGCGATCCTTTCCCAGGCGATCATAAATGTAGCGATTCAAAACGTAACCTTGACCATAGAAGGGCGCGGTACCATCCTCAGTCCAACTATTAAGTTGTTGATCGGGGTTTTCCAGGAACATATTGCCGCGCGCAACGCCGCTGCTTGGCAACCCAAGCAGCTGTGCCGCGAGAGTAGCCGAACCCTCTATTTCCCAATCTTTGTCAGTCTCGTCATAGTTGTCCTCAATCATATGGCGAAATTCATGCGCCAAAACGCCTAGGTAATGATCGCCGCCAAATCTTTGGGCATTCATCACAAACATCTCTCGTTCATTAGACCGTGGATCAACTTCCTTAGGCAAAAAATCAGTAGCGTTAACAAGCCCGGCAAAAGGGCATTGATCGACCGTTTCCTCTGTTACCCCACACAATGCTATTGGCGAAGCATGAACAATATGTACACGCGGATCGCCATCAACCCCCGGATTTCGTTCTGAACCAAAGTGAGCTACGACACCCTCGTAAATCTGATCAAATGTTTCAGCGGTACTCCTTAGTTCCTCTTCCTCTGGAATAATAGATCCGGGACCCGCATCAAACCAAAAGTATGCATAATTGCTAACTGCCAGCAGCTCAGCGTCTATATCACTTACCGTGTTGTGAACCACATCAAGCACAGTAAACTCCTGCTGCGCTCCCGCCTGCAAAGGACCGTCAACTGGTTCAGCTTTCTTAATCGAAGCCTCGGACAAACCTCGAAATGCGACCGCCAGGCGCACGTCGTCACGTACAGGAGGGCGCGACTCAGCCAGCTCCAATTCTGAAGCTTCTTCCGGTGAAACAACCGGGGCGACCGGTGAAGCTGCAATTGTTGCTGCTAGCGTCGGAGACACGCCAACACCACTGATAGGGTTCGATCGCGCAGGCGTGGGCGATGCGGGAACTGCTTCAGAAGTCATGGTCGGAACCAATGAAACCGTATCAGTTGCATCCGTGTCGATGCTCGCAGATGTATCAGTGACCCCGCGTGGCGAGTTTTCCACAGGCAAACGGACATCACCTGAACATCCCACAAAAATAAAAATCAAGGTGAACAAGACTATCTGATATCGAAACATCGTTGGCCTTTTATATTAGGAAGCACTGGACACCATTGGAATTCTACTATCCCAGAGCAATACGCGGAAACCAGTATTGTATATGCGGGAACAGTCACGAACTTATGATGTTCTTAACTCTCTGGTTGAACCCCTACTGTGCGGCTAAAATAGA
Organism: Chloroflexota bacterium; assembly: GCA_009937635.1. Classification (GTDB taxonomy): domain Bacteria; phylum Chloroflexota; class Anaerolineae; order Promineifilales; family Promineifilaceae; genus JAACFF01. The sequence goes on along the minus strand of JAACFF010000148.1, from coordinate 5,179 downwards.
AAGCTTGACATCAACTCACCTGTGATTTTGTGTATAGAACGTGCTTATTCCAATATATCACAGGACTGGTCCGATTCTCAAGACGGCATTGTAGGTAAACCTATGCATGACATCTCATATTTCAAGCGTTTCTTCTACCGCTATTTAGGTGCCATGTATTGGCTGATACATTGGACGGAAACACATAAAATTCTTGGCCTGCGCCTAAGCTCAACAATCAGATTCTTCACATTGCTTCTCCCAGTATTAGCTTGGATTCGCCAACTAGGTAATGTTGCGCTTATCTTCACACTTCTCCTTTTCATTTGGATTCAATTCAGCTACTGGCGAGCCAGGCGTACCGGCTACTATCGTTTCGTTGCCAGTAACACTGAACTATTAGCAAAGGAGCACATCACCCCACTTTCTGCCAACAAACACATCCCAGTTTGCGCGACCGGCATTTTTAGCCTGAAGGACTGGGAAAGTAACGTCGTATTCAAGCCAGCTGAATATTGGCAAGTGCCCTTGGGCGACCACGCAATTATGGTGCAACATCAGCCAGGATACTACCTATACCAATTTATAAGCCCGAATTTGTTGCAGAACCTCAGAAAAGGGTGGCTGCTGTTTGGTTCTCGACCCAACCCTGCCATCTCCATTACCTTTTTATCCACATGGGGCCCTGAGTTCAGCGATCAGGATTTCAGCCTGCTTGGAAAAAATGATAACAAGCCCATTGAAAAAATCCGCACCATTTACCTATCCTTCGATAATGAAGAATTCGAACAGGCGGTCTGGCAAAATCTTATCTTTGATGCTAGACGCGTCCGTTCCGAAGGGATGGGCTCAAGCTAGAGCGCTTTCGTCCCCAGAATCCCTCACGAATATACAAGAAGCCTTAACAGCTTGGCTTGTTTTTTCGACAAAGGCCAGATCAGGATTGGTACGCTGAAGTCCTAGGATGTTCAAATCCGCCTGGGGAGCATGCGCTAACGCATTCCAGAAACCATCTTCAAAGATAAGAACCTGAGTTTTTGAAGGCATGCGCGCGACGTCACTTAGCTCGCTAAGGTAATCAGCAGCCCGCTGGGAAGTATCCTCTTCTTCGACAGCCATACAGAGATTGATACGGCCTCTCCAATTTTGGGCCAATTGGTAGGCCAATAAGAGCGCTAGATCCATATTCTTTATGCGCAATCCAAGTTTCCAATCTGGACCTTGCTCACGTAGCCATACGTTGATGACTTTTTCTTGTCCAAGACCAATCAAAGGATGCTGAGCATAGAGAATGGCTCCCATCTGAAAATCCGATGTCTGCTCCAATAGCGTCGCCAGATCTTCCGGCTTCTCATCGTGTAATAATGTCAAAAACAATATATTGGGGCGAAAGACCACACTGCTTAAGACTTCCATTGCCACACGAGTCGCATTGATAAAGTCTTCTCCTTCCAGCAAGGTGGTACGCCCCGCAATATCATCCTCCCTGAATGTGTCAACTAAAGATGCCAGATTCTCTACATGCTTTCGGTCAGCAGAGCTATACAGGCCCAAAGCATGTACCGAACCCTTGGGCGCTGCTACAGCCCATAACAGACGGTAACTACCTTGCAACGCCTTTGATGACCTGACTGGGGCCAGGAGGTTAGGACTCCATGTTCTTTCTGGTGCGGGTGGAAGTTGGCCAACACGTTCGACAGCCCATCTGGCCACTGAAAAGAAAAGTCCGCTGCGCACATCTTCCCACGGCGCACGTAGCTGGCGTCGGTTCAGATATATGTATAGCAGAAACGCAAGGGCGATTGACACAATACTAAATAAGGCGTTTACTAAAAACATGACACAAAAGCATCCGACCACGCCGATTAGTGGAACAAGCCGGGAAATGGAAAAAGTCGGCCGAAAACTGACCAGATTTAGCAATTGTTCGATCAGGACTACCGCGTTGAGCATCAAATAAGCCAATAGAAAGAACATGGTCACTAGCGGCGCAATAGCATTCAATCCTCCGGCAATCAAACCAAAGCCGGTAGCCAGTAACGCGACGCAACCTGTTATCAACATCGCATTGCGCGGTTCGCCTTTGCGGTCGACTTTGGCCAGGAAGTCGCTAAAAGGCAGCACATGTTGCTGCCCCAAAGCCTGCAATACGCGCGGTGCGGCCAATATGGATCCCAAGGCCGATGAAAAGGTGGCTCCCAACAGACCCGCCAAAACAGCCCAACGGAAGAATGCGTGATCAGCCATCACCATAGGATTGTTTAATAGTTCCAATGGCGATGCGACTCTGGATAACCAGTAAGCCAACGCCAGGTAAATGAACATGGCCAGAAATATAGCGCTCATGGTGCCAAGGGGTAAACTGCGACGAGCATTCTTAAGCATGCCGCTGAGACTGATACCCGCCATGATTCCCGTAACCGCCGGAAAGAACACAGCAAAAATATCCCAGAAACTGCCATCCGGAAAACTACCAATTAGAACGGGCGTATATACCATTCCTTCTTGTCTCTCTGAAGGAAAACTGCCCAGTAATATTGACACCAACGAGAATATCACGATAGCAAGAATGGCAAATTGGATACGAAAGGTCAAACTGGCGCTGATATAAGCTATGACAAAGACAACAAATAGCGAAAGAAACACGACCAACGGACCTGGATGGTCCGGGAATATGCCTCGCCACCCCTCGGCGAAGGCGAATATATACAGAGCTGTTGAGATAGCCTGGGCCAAAAATAGGGGCACGCTGACACTGCCGCCAACCTCCAAACCCAACGACTGCGATATAATCGAGAATGCTCCACCAGCGCCAACTCGGATATTGGTAGCCATTGAAGAAACTGACAATCCTGTTGATACAGTGATCACATGTGCCAGCAATATGATTGCAATTGCGCCGAGTAGTCCCGCGTTGCCTACGACCCAACCCAGGCGCAAATACATGATTGCACCTAATATTGTCAATATGGTTGGCACAAACACACCCGGAAAAGTGCCGTATTTCCTTGCGTCTTCGCTGCTCGAACGATTGCCGATACGTGCTATTAACGACCTCATACCCACATCTCAAGTAACTCCGCAATTCTGATTGACAAAATATTACCTTATTCCTATACTCAGCGCACTCATCGGCGCTGACCATTTTCGGCCGATCGGTCCGATCTCATCTTGGTGACGCCTAATCCGAAGGAACAGGTACATGAATGATGTGCCCGCGCGCCTGATAGTCAAGCGTGGCCCTAATCCAGGACGAGAATATACCTTAACTCCGGCAGAAATTACAATTGGCCGCAGCGCATCCAATGTGATCGCTATCAGTGATCCTGAAGTATCGCGCCGCCACGCCTGTATCAGACACGAGGGCAAGAGATATATTATTGAAGACTGGACCAGTACCAATGGAACCTTTGTTAATAGCCACCAGATCACTGGTGTTGTTACGCTTAATGATGGAGATGAAATCAGGCTAGGCGATACAATCTTGTTCTACTTCTTATCTGACACTAAGGGGCAAAACTTACCTCCGCAAACCCCACATACGACATTGGCCCCGGCAGAAACGGACACAATAGTAGAGGCCACGCCACACCGGACAGACACTGCCGAACAAGAAGAGTCGCTGTCGGCTCCTGCTCAGGACACGTCATCAGACGAATTCCTTCTACCTGAAAATAAGCAGTCCGCGCGCCGTGGACGATTATTCATTCTGGGCTGCGGTTGTACCGTTTTGTTGATTGTTTGCCTTTGTGCAGCCACACTTTTCTTCCTAGATGCTTACCAGCAAGGTCGGTTGTTATATTGTGGTCCTTTGCGGCCGTTTTTCGAAATAATGCTGGGACCAGTCGGATTCGCCCCGATATGCCCATCGTAGGAGTTATGTAAAAAATCGCCATGGTGACCAATCCCTGCTTACGCCCCCTTGACTTTCAACCGGTTGAATATCAAGGTCAACAAATGTGGCTTCTGCGCGATCCGCTGCAACTGTCAGAAATCCAACTTTTCTTTCCCCCGCTCATGACACAATTGCTTGCCTTCCTGGATGGGACTCGCACACCACAAGAAGTCCATGCCGCCTTCTGCCGCCATGTGGGTGCAAATCTTGAGTATGAGATTGTTACTGAGGCGCTCGCCAAGTTGGACGAGGCCTGCCTGCTTGATAATAATCACTCACAACAAGTAAAAAAGGGAATTCTTGACACATATCGTGCTCAACCTTATCGCTTACCAGCCTTGTTGAACTCCGGCTATCCAGCCCAACCAGAAATGCTTGCCGGATTACTTGAAAGCTATACCGTTGAAGACCCTCAAAAAGAATGGGGCGCCTGGCATGGCAGAGGCATAATTTCGCCCCATATCGACTACAATCGCGGGGGGCCTGTTTACAGCCAGGTTTGGAAGCGGGCTGCTTCGGCCGTATCAGAGGCAGAATTAGTCCTCATCTTCGGCACAGACCACTTCGGTAGCCCGGGCACCATCACCCTCACCGGTCTGCCCTACGCCACCCCGTATGGCGTTCTGCCAACAGATTTGGAGCTGATTGACAAACTTGCTCAATCCATCGGTCCTCATGCCGCATTTGCCGATGAGTTGCATCATCGCCAGGAACATTCTGTTGAACTATCGGCCGTCTGGCTGCACCACATCAGCCACCAGGCAGGTGTAACGCCTCGTCCAATGGTGCCTATTCTCGTCGGATCCTTTCAACATTTCATCACGAATGGCGCGCATCCTACTCACGATGCGCGTCTTGAAACTCTCATCGAGACGCTGAAACAGGAAACAATAGGCCGGCGTGTATTGGCCGTTGCTTCTATCGATCTGGCGCACGTGGGTCCGTCCTTTGGAGATATGTTCCAGATGGACCAACCTCGGCGATCTGAATTGAAGGTGCAAGATGAAGCCCTTATGGCAGCCGCCATAGCGGGTGATGCAGAAAATTGGTATCAGCAAATCGCCAGCGTCCAGGATCGCAATCGCGTTTGCGGTTTTGCCCCCATATATCTATTACTTCGCTATATTGGCCCAACCTCCGGTTATCAGATCGCTTACGAACAATGTCCGGCTGATCCGCAAGACCATTCGCTCGTATCCATCTGTGGGCTATTGCTAAACTGACTCTGACTTATTCTTCTTATAGAAGAAGCCCTAAAGAAAAAATGAGGCCGGACTGGCGTCCGGCCCCAACTGTTATGTGGAA
>JAACFF010000544.1 GCA_009937635.1 Chloroflexota bacterium | reverse complement strand
ACGATGCCCATGTTCTGGCCGCGCCATTCAGCCATTTGACCTTCATCGAGATGGCGAATGGGAGTCTGGGCCACCACCACTTCACCCGCGCTGGGGTGGTCGATGCCGGTAAACATGTTGATCAAGGTCGATTTTCCGCTGCCGGATTTTCCGACCACGGTGATGAACTCACCTTTGGCGACTTGCAGATCGATGCCTTTTAGGGCCCAAAAAGGGCCGGCATCGGTTTCATAGGCTTTCTTGATGCCCCGTAAATCGATCATGTAATCAGAAGCCAGCGTGAGCCGGGCCCCAGAGGCGTCTGGCTGCTGGAGCGGGCCATGCCCGTTTTGGCCTGATGGTTGTTGTTGCTTACGCAGCCAGTTGAACATGGTCAAGTCCTTGGAAACTGGGACGCGGATGAACGCCGATTAACGCGGATGAGATCAACAATGGCGATTGACTTTTCATTTGTGGCGCTGCTTCGCTTGAATGGTAGGTTGGTCGCTTGCGGGGTTGTTAACGAGTTGGCCATCGGCGATGGTCAGGATGCGCGAGACGCGAGAGGCGAGTTCACGGTCATGGGTGACCATGAGAATGGTGACGCCTTTGCTTACCAAGTTCTCGAATACCTGGAAGACAGCATCGGCCGTTTTGGAGTCGAGGTTGCCAGTGGGTTCGTCGGCGGCGAGAAAGGAGGGATCGTTGGCCAGGGCGCGGGCGATGGCCACGCGCTGGCGCTGCCCACCTGAAACGGCCGATGGTAGCTTGCCGGCTTGCTCGACTATGCCCACTTGATCCAATAAATGTAAGGCTCGTTGGCGGCGTACCTTGGGGGATTTGTAGAGGTTGGCGAAATCCATGGGCAGCATCACGTTTTGGGCACAGGTGAGCATGGGCATGAGCTGGAAGAATTGGAAGATGACGCCAGCGTTTAAGCCACGCCACTTGGCGATCTGTTCCTCACCCATGTTGTGAATGTTTTGATCGCCGACGCGAATCTGACCGGCAGTGGGCTGGCTAATGCCGGTGACCATATTGATCAGGGTCGATTTCCCGGCGCCGGACTTGCCTTGAACGGCGACGAATTCGCCTTTTAATATTTGCAGGTTGATGCCCTTGAGGGCGTAGAAGGGTCCGGCGGGGGTTTGGTAGGCTTTTTGGACGTTGGTGAGGTCGATCAGGACCTCATCGCGTTGGGAATCGGGAGTAGGGAGTTGGGCGTAGGGGGTAGGGGGTAGGGAATTATTCATAGGATAGGACCTCGCGGATGGTTAGGCGGACGGCGTTTTTGGCGGGGCCTAGGCTGGCGGCGACGGCTATGAGCATGAGGGCGAAGAACCAGAGGGCGGCAGCGGCGATGGAGTACTGGTAATTTAGGGGGACCTTGAGCAGGGCCAGGCCCACTTGATCGCTGAGGAAGGCGCTGACAGGAAGGGAAAGCAGCGCGCCTAAGCTCCAACTGAGGGCGCCGATGACGAGCCCTTCAGCGAGGACGATCTGGCGAACGGAGGCGTTGGAGGCACCTATGGCTCGTAATACGCCTATCTCGCGGATGCGCTCAAGCATATTGATGCTCATGGTCGTGGCTAGTCCCAGCCCGCCAACGGCGGCCAGCAGCAGGGCCATCAAGACAAGGATGGCGACGATGATGGTAAACATTAATTCATTGCTGTTATTAATCTGCTGCGCAGTGCGGGTGCCGCTCACTTCAAAGCCCGCGGCTTCCAGTTGCTGGAATAATTGTGTTCTCAAGGCGTCTTGCTGGGCTGGATCCTGATCGTGGGCAATAACCTGGAGGTGGGTCGCCTGGCCTGGGGTGCGGGTCAGGTAGGCGTATTGGTCAAGATCCATGTAGATGGCCGGTCCTTGGGAATCGGTGCGGATGATGCCCACTACTTGCCCTGACAGTTCGCGGTCGCCGATGTCGAGGCGCAAGTCGTCGCCAACGGCGATGTCCGGTTCTTTGTCAAACAGATCGGAGTTGACGACCAGGGTATTGACGTCTGTGGCTGCGAGCCAACGGCCGTCTTCCAATTGAGGATCGATCAAAGCGGTATCATATGGGACGGCATAGATGCGGAAAGGATCGCTTTCGGAGTCGTCCGCTCGCATGCGCAGTGCGCTGTCGATGGACCAGCTTTCCACAGCGGTCACGCCGGGTAATTGCTGTGCTGTTCGTTCGAGGCGGTCGATGCGATACGGCCGCGCCATCTCGATGGAGACGTCATACTGGTGGTGGCGCATGAAGCTCTTTAGGGTGGCATCGACGGAGGCGTTGATGCTCAAGACAGAGATGAATAGGGCAGTGCCAATAATGAGCACGAACAAGGTCTGGATCAGCCGCCCTTTGTGACGCATGGTGTTGCGGATAGAGAGCAGTACAGGGCGGCGTATGGGTCGTATGGTCTGAATTTTGACCAGGATCTTTTCTGAAAGGCCTTGTCCGCGGATGTTGGCTTCCATCCCGCTGTCGTCGAGGGCCTTGCGGGTTGTGATGCGTGTGCCATTGAGCACCGGTATCAGGCCGGCAGCCAACGGCAGGAGCAGACCGAGGGCAACTTGGGCGCTGATCAGCGAAAAAGAGACCATGAGCGTTTCGGAATTGACATTGAGCAAAGGCTCCACGATCTCGGTCATGAGCATCTGCGCGCTTATGATGGCCAGGGGGATGCCGATAATGACGGCAATGACGCCGTAAACCAGTACGGTAACGATGTACATGGCTATGATCTGCAAGCGGCCCGCTCCAATCAGTTTCATGACGCCAATCTGCTGGACTTGTTGGGTGATGAGGGCTGAAATGGCGTTAACCACCAGAAAACCGGAGAGCAGTAAGATGATGACGGCAAATACTGAAAGCATGAGAATGACGGTGTCCAGGATGGCGCCCTGGGGGCCATCACCGGTGATCACGGTTTGGATCAAGGGACGGCCGCTGCGTTCAATCTGATCTTCGACCTGCTTTAATATGGCGCTTTGCTGAAGCTCGCCGGCGATATCAGGGGAGATGCGCACATGCATTTGGGGATAGAGCGCGCTAAATCCCATTTTATCCATGGTCTCGGGTAGAACATAGCCGTTGGTGCGTTTTAAGAGATCGGGACTGAATTCTTGTGGATCGTGGGCGGTGCCAGAGATGGTTAACTGTTTCTGCGACCCATCTTCCAGTTCCATGAGCAGGGTGTCCCCTATGGCGACATCTAGATAATCGAGAGCAAGCCGCTCCAGGGTGATTGTTCCGCTAGCAGGGGGCCAGGTTCCGGCCAAGGGCGTGACGGTGTCTACTTGCATGTTTTCAAAGTTGGGAACGGCCGTGATGTTTAGATCCTTGCGTTGGCCCAGCGCATCGTAGACGT
>JAACFF010000147.1 GCA_009937635.1 Chloroflexota bacterium | reverse complement strand
GAGGTTGTACAGATGATGTCTGGTCTGGCCTACATGACGGGACTACCTGGCCAACCCTTGCGCGCTGGCGCATCTATTGTCGATATTACAGGAGGAATGTTTGGGGCGATCGCCATTTTGTCGGCGCTGCGCGAACGGTCAACGACCGGACATGGTCAGTTTGTACAAACGGGTTTATTTGAAACTGCCGCATTTATCATGGGCCAACATATGGCTTATGGAGCTATCAGTCAGCAACCTGTGCCCCCAATGCCCGCCCGCGTCAGCCCATGGGCTGTTTACCGGCTTTTTAAATCTAGCGATGACCAGCTTGTTTTCGTCGGTATCACCAGCGACAAGCATTGGGAATCTTTCTGCAAGACCTTTGATCGGCCTGACTTGCTGGCCGATGAGAATCTGGCCACGAACAGCCAGCGTGTAGACGCGCGCATTTGGTTACATTCTGAATTAGAAAGATTCTTCGAAACCATGACCCTTGCAGAAATTACCGCCGGGTGTGAAGCAGCGCGCATTCCATTCTCGCCTATCGCCAGGCCCGAAGATTTATTTGAAGATCCGCAACTGAATGAGGGGGCAAGTTTAGACAAGACGCGACTTCCAGACGGCCGTTTTGCTAAATTGCCACGTCTGCCCTTGGGTTTCGATGGTGAGCGACTCAATCTACGCCTGGAGGCGCCCGAAATTGGCGAACATAGCCAGGCGATATTAGCAGAACTTGGCTATAGCGAAGATGAAATTGCCTCCTTGGCCGCAGCCGAGGTTGTCGTGACTGGAAATCATGCGCAACACATTGCAAAAACATAATGAGGAGAAACGGTATGTCGGAACATTCGAAGTTTGATCTGGTGATTAAAAATGTTCGGGTGGTAAGGCCGCGCAGTCAGGCTTTCGATCTGCTGGACCTGGGCATTAAGGGCGGCAAATTCAGTCAGATCGCCCCGGAGATTGCCGTCGCAGAAGGTCAAGAGGTCATCGACGCCCATGGTTTACTGGGCTTTCCTGGCATTGTGGACTGCCACATGCACGCCGGCATCTATGCTCCCCTGGCTGAAGACGCCATCACCGAGAGCAAGGCGGCGGCCATGGGTGGCGTTACATCTATGCTTACCTATTTCCGCACTGGCCAATATTACCTGAATAAAGGCGGATCGTATGCCGGGTTTTATCCAGAGGTGCTGGATATTTCCCAGGGACGTTACTGGTCTGATTATGGTTATCATCTGGCCCCTATTCAGGGGTCCCATATCGACGAGATGGAAATGCTGGCTACTGAGCACGGGGTAACCTCGTTTAAGATATTCATGTTTTATGGCGGTTACGGGTTACACGGCAAAGCTGGCCGCGACGCCCAACGCCAGTTCCTTATGCTGGACGAAGATGATAGCTATGATCTGGCCCATTTTGAGTTTATCATGCGCTCCGCAACGCGGCTGATGCAGTCCCATCCTGATCTAGCCGATTACATAAGCGTTAGCTTGCACTGCGAAGTGGCCGATATCCTTAACGCTTATACTAAAATCGTGCAGAAGGACGAATCTCTGGATGGATTGCGGGCCTATAGCGCAGCCCGGCCACCCCACTCTGAGGGACTGGCCATTTGGATCGCTTCCTACCTGGCTTATGAAACCGACTGTCTGAACATCAACCTGTTGCACCTCAGTTCGCGTAAAGCAATTGAGGCGGCGATGATGATGCAGCAAGTTTTCCCACACATCAACTTCCGGCGCGAAGTCACCGTAGGGCACTTACTGCTGGATTTCGACTCTCCCGCCGGCCCAAACGCCAAAGTTAATCCGCCTGTTCGTTCACGCCAAGATGTGGACTACTTATGGGAAGCGGTGCTTGATCGCAAAGTCAATTGGATTGTCAGCGATCATGCTTGCTGCTCGGCCGAGTTGAAGACAGACCCGGCCAAACCCAACGATATCTGGCTGGCCAAGGCTGGTTTTGGCGGCACGGAATATTTGCTTTCCGGTGTTTTTAGTGAAGGCAGCAAACGTGGCATGTCCTATAACCACATGGCTGAACTGCTAAGCTGGAATCCGGCGCAGCGTTATGGCTTGTTGAATAAGGGTGACATTGCCGTCGGCTACGACGCCGATTTGGTGCTGCTTGACCCGCAAGAATCGTTCGTCGTGCAAGCATCGGAATCGGAATCAGGCCAGGGTTACACGCCGTTTGAAGGCGTCGAACTTACGGGTAAGGTGAAATCGACTTTCTTGCGCGGCATGCGCACTTTTGAAAATGAGGAGATTGTTGGCCCAGCGCGGGGTCGATATTTGCATAGACCGACGGCAAAATCATGACGCTAAGGCTTAAGATCATTTCACCTCTGAAGGCCACGGCGGCGGACTTGGAGCGCCGGCAACGGCGTTATCATCAGCAAGCGCAGCCGGAAACGGCCGTTTCTGTGCTCAATCTCGATAGCGGGCCACAAGCTCTAAATAGCAGCGGTGATATCCTAAGCAGCGCTGCCGCTATTTTTGCCATAGGCTCGAAAATCACGCGTGATGATTGCGAGGCCATTCTTATAGACTGCGTCTTTGATCCAGCTGTGGACGAACTGTATGAAGAGACTGGCATATTGACATTTGGGCCTACCCGGACAACTTTACCGCTAATCAGTCTCGTCGCGCCCAACTTTTCCATTATCGCTCGTTCCCAGCGGCAATGTGAGCTGCTGGCGAAACTGGTCCAGCGTGAAGGCTTTGGCAACCGGATTCAGTCGGTGCGTGCGTTAGATATCAGTTACGAAGAGGCAAAACAGACTGAGATTTATCATAAGGTGATGCTGTCAAAATTGGAAACGGCCGTTTCTAAGGACGGCGCCGAGGCTATCATGTTCGGATCGACCACAATGGCCTTGACTGACGACATGCGTAGAAAAGCGGGCGGCAAGCCGCTGTTCATGCCCGGCATGATCGCCCTCAGCGTGATCGAACAGCTGTGGTTTGGCGGTCTGTGGCCAGTGTATTCCGGTAATTCATCATCATGACATCCATTGAGCGCGATTCGCCGCTTCCACTCTACTACCAACTCAAACAGTTGCTTGCCGAGCGCATTGCCATTGGCGAACTAGAGCCGGGGGATATCTTACCTACAGAAGAACAACTGCAGGAAACGTATCAACTCAGTCGCACCACTGTTCGCCAGGCGCTCAAAGAACTGGAAATAGAAGGGCGAGTTTCACGCCATCGTGGCCGCGGAACATTCGTTTCACAACCCAAGATACGGCATAGTTCGGAACCGCACTTTAGCTTAACCGATGCCTTATTACAGCAAGGTATACAACCTAGTTGGCGCGTCTTATCCGCCGAGTGGGTTCCGGCCGAAGTAGACGTGGCAAGCACCTTTGATCTAGAACCGGGCACGCCTGTATTCCGGTTGCGGCGTTTACGCCTGACCAATGAGGAACCCATCGGTTACCATATTGCTCATGCAGCCCCGGCTATGGCTGCCTCAATTGATAAGAGCCAATTTCATAGCGGCGGATCGCTGCGCTACCTACGTGGAAATGATGGGCTGCTTGGCAGCTATGCCAACCGTACGCTGGAAGCAATTGGCGCATCAGCAGAGGCTGCCGACTTGCTGGATGTAGAAGAAGGCAGCCCAACACTGCTTATCCGGCGCAAAGTAGTCAGCAGAGACGGCGCCGTTATCGAAACTTTACAGGCGATGTATCGTGGCGACCGCCTCCAGTATCAGATCCGGCAAGGACCGGATACCAGGACAGGTAACTGATGACCCGCCAGAATCATAACGATGGAGGCTGTTCAGACACAGACAGACAATGGGTAAACCAACTACAACCGCCGCCATTCTTTTTGGGGCATTCATTCTCGGAGCAACATGATGGGCGTCGATAGGGACACGAATAACTGGTCTTTTGATACGGACATCGTCGTGGTAGGCAGCGGCGGTTGTGGTCTGACGGCGGCCATCGCCGCGGCCCAGCGTGATGTCGAAGTGCTTGTGTTTGAAAAACAATCCCGTCCTTGGAGTAATACGGCGCGCTCTGGAGGCATGATCCCTGCCGCCGGCACACGCTTTCAGCATGATGCCGGCATCCGCGAAACTCCTGAAGCGTTTGCAGCCGATATTCTACGCAAAAATCACCATACCTCCGATCCAGAAATGACCCTGCACCTGGCGCGTACGGCAACCGGCATGGTGGAATGGCTCGTAGATGAGGCAGGAGTCGATCTGGTTTTCATTGATGACTTTAAATATCCGGGGCATAGTCAATATCGCATGCATGCGCCACCGAGCCGCACTGGGGCGGACCTGGTCCGAGATTTGCGCCGAGCAGTTGAAAATCACGCTCAAGCGGAACTTATTACTGATGCATCCGTTACTCACCTTGTTGCCGGCGCGAACGATTCTGTCGCCGGCGTGATCGTAAGACACGGTACACAGCAAGAACGGGTACGCGCGCGTAAGATAATCCTGGCTTGCAACGGATTTGCAGGAAATTCGGATATGGTTGCCAAGTATTGTCCCTCAATGTCCAACGCGCTTTACTTCGGCGGTGAAGGAAACACGGGTGAAGGCATTCTGTGGGGGCAGGAATTAGGAGGGGCTGTGGCTTTTATGGACGCATTTCAGGCTCATGCATCGGTAGCTACCCCACACGGCATTCTTGTCACCTATGCATTAATCATGGAGGGTGGATTTCAAGTGAATAGCGCCGGACACCGTTTTGGAGATGAAACCAGCGGCTATTCGGAACATGCCTTAGCCGTATTAACCCAGCCGGGGGGCGTAGCCTGGGATATTTACGATGAAAGCCTGCACCAACTCGGTCTCAGTTTTGACGATTACCGCCAGGCTATTGAGGCCGGGGCGATCAAACAATCGCAGACTATTGAAGGGTTGGCAAGAGAACTGGGCTTGCCCCCGGATACACTATCAGAAACGTTAAAAAAATACCACGCTTGCGCCGCTGACGAAAGAGGTGATGAACACGGCCGTACCGATTGTCGCCGGCTAGAACCTCCCTTTTACGGCGTCAAGGTAACCGGAGCCTTATTCCACACCCAGGGCGGGTTGAAAGTGGATTTTCACGGCCGAGTTTTACGCGAAGATGGCAATCCCATCCCCAATTTATATGCCGGAGGTGGCGTGGCTGCCGGCATTAGCGGGCACGGCCCAGGTGGTTATTTTTCTGGAAATGGCCTCTTGACAGCCATAGGTTATGGCGTGTTAGCAGGTCGCCATGCGGCTTCCATGATAAAGCGTGGCCAATGAAATGAGCGAGCATATGGTTATTTTATGTCCCAACTGACCAGGAAAGAAGGCTTGGATTATTTTTCCAGCCGTAAAACAGGATGTTTGCAGCATGTCTACCCGTAAAGCTGGGATCATGATTCCTTTGATGGTAGGTGTTTCCCTTTCTCCACTTAATGTTGTTTTCACGAGCATTGCTTTACCGACCATGCGAGGTGATTTTGATATCAGCATTGAACAGGCGACGTGGGTAGGAACAGCGTACTTAATCCCTTCAGTTGCTTTTATGCCTCTTCAGGGATATGTAGGCGAGCGTTGGGGTGTGCGGCGTGTTTACGCCGCTGGATTACTTGTGCTTGCAACCGGCGCCTTCTTATCGGTGCTGGCACCTGATTTTGATTGGTTACTCGCCAGTCGCGTTGTCCAGGGCATCGGCTGGTCAGCCTTATATCCATTAGCCATGGTTATGATCCGCTTCCACTTCGCTTCAACGCGGCAAGGTGAAATGATGGGCTTCTGGGAATCGGCAGTTGGTGCGACAACAATAGTGGCGCCACTTCTCGGAGGTGCCATGGTTCAGTTTTTTGGCTGGCCCTCCCTTTATGCATTCATTGGAGCTGTCGCTGCTTTGGGACTACTGTTAACCTTATGGGCAGTTCCAACCACTCATATTCCTGGAAAGTCACTATCATCTGACTTTGATTGGTCCGGTGCTCTGCAGTTTACGCTGGTGCTTATTCTTTTATTAGTGGGCATTGTTCGACAGAGCCCGCTTTTGCTTCTTGGTAGTGTGCTTATGGCCATGGTTTGGCTCGTACTGGCACGTCGCAAACCATCCCCCTTCGTCGTCCCTCAAATATTTGCCAACCGCCGCTTCGTTAGTGCGTCAATGGCCGCCAACATGCGCATACTGGTGGCCATGGCTGTGCTCATCGCTCTGCCTTTATTCTTCGAAGATGTGCAAGGGTTGGTACCGGTAATGGTTGGTAGTTTGCTCGTCATATATTCTATTTTTCTTTTCCTTGGATCGTGGCCTGGTGGTCGTTGGGCCGATCGTTCCGGAGCTCACGTACCAGGTACGGTTGGGTTCATTTTAATGATTGCAGGTGTATTGCTGCTTTTGGGTTTGGATACGAGTTTGAATGTGCTCCTGGTTGCAATTGCTCTCTCTATACGTGGCATCGGTGCCGGTTTGTCGCAGGCTCCATATGCCAAGGCTGCTGTCGACGCCGTTACAGTCCAACAGCGACAATCCGCAGCAGCTTTATATGGCACCATACGGTTTAGTGGGTTGGCCTTGGGAACGGCCCTGGTTGGCATATTCTTGGACGCCCGGCTCTCTCACTATGGGGCGCAGTCCGGTGGAGCGGCCGCATTGCGCGCATATCGTGAACTGTGGCTACTGCTGGCGGCTCTGGCCACAGTGGGATTAGCTTTTACTTGGATTATGGCCAAAAGCCCAGCCGCTCAACCTGTGCAGGCTAAATCATGAACGTGTGGGTATTTTCCTGATGAAGAAGGAACTAGATCGACTGGCCAAATTTGCGTCGAATTTGACATATGATTCTTTACCGGCAGAGGTTATAGCCCGCGCACACTGGGTCATTCGTGATACGGTAGCAGCCATCATTGGTGGCATGCAGGAGCCTGAAGTCACTGCGTTAGCCACTTTTGCAGCCCAGAAGCATCCAGGTAGCGTAACGCTCTTGGGTCACGGAGGCAAGACAGAAGCGGGCTGGGCTACCCTGGTCCATGGTACAGCCGGAACAACTTTAGAAATGGATGAAGGGCATGCCTTTGCCAGGGGACATGCGGCCATTCATGCTCTGCCTCCTGCTTTGGCGCTCGCCGAGCCACATAACAGATCCGGAAAGGAACTAATCACCGCTTTCATTGCCGGATATGAAGTGGCCGCGCGCGCCGGCATGGCCTCCCGCCTGCGCCCGGTCGTACATCCTTTTGGCGCCTGGGGTGTACTAGGTGCGGCCGCTATCACAGCCTGGTTCAAGGACATGGACATAGCGGATATGGCCGGCGTATTGGAATTGGCAGCTTCCTACGCCATTGCACCATCCTTTGCAACAGCCTACCAGGGCGCCAACGTACGCAATACCTTTGCCGGCGTTGTCAATCGGGGCGGCTTGCTTGCCGCCGATCTGTACGAACTGGGATTTCGCGGTGAAGACGGCGCTCTGCAATCTGTCTTTGGTGAAATTTTGGGCCAATCTTTTGATACGCTGCCGCTGGTAGACGGATTAGGGGAACGATATGAAATCATGCGTGGCTACTTTAAGCCTTATTCATCATGCCGTTATACGCATGCGGCCGTTGACGCTGTCATGGCCCTTAATACCAAACAGGACTTCAATTTGAAAGACATTGAAGTCATTGAAGTTGCGACCTATGACATCGCTGCTAACCTCAACGATCCGTCGCCCCAGACTCCACTGGCCGGCCGTTTCTCAATGCCCTATGTAGTCGCCGCCAGTTTAGCAACAGGCGGCGCTGGACCTGAAATCTTTACTCCTGATCTCATGCACGATCCGTCAATACGTGGTTTGGCTGCGCGTGTCCAGGTTACAGAGGATCCTGCTTTTACAGAGATGACGCCCTCTCAGAGGCCTGCTCGAATCACAATTAAGCTCAAAGACGGGAACCACCGCCAACACACAGTCTTGGGCAGTAAGGGCGATCCTGACCAACCCATGACAGAATTGGAACTAGAAGCAAAATTTATGCAGTTGGTATCGGCCGTTATTGGCTCATCACAGGCAAGGCAAGCCTGGGATCAGCTAGGCCACTTGGATGATCAATCATCACTATGTCATGTCTTAGCCCTGCTTGTCCCTAAGGATGGCTGATCTGAATCTAAAAGAAAGGAGGTGTCTATTGAATCAATCTATGTCGTTGGTTTGAATAAAAAGCTGTACGCGTAATCTTTTATAGTTCCTGGAGGAGACTGATGAACAAATTAATGAAACTGTCCATATTACTTTTGATTTTCGCGCTGGTCCTGGCAGCCTGTGTTGATTCCGGCACACAAGAAGCCGCCGAAGAAGAGGCTGCACCCAGCGAGCCTGCAGAAGAAGCGGCCCCGGCTGAAGAAGAGGCTGCCGAAGAGGAAATGGAAGAGGAAGAAACTGAAGAAGAGGTTGCCGCAGAAGAACCGGCCGCAGAAGAACCGGCTGGGCCCATTTATATCGGCGGCATCCACCCCTTAACCGGGGGCTTGGCTGCGGACGGCATCCAGATGGATAACGCCATTCAAATGGCTATTGCCGAGATCAACGAGGAGGGTGGCGTACTTGGTGGCCAGACATTCGAATACCTTTCCGCCGATTCTACCGGCGCTGCCGATGTGGGTCAGACAGAAGCTGAGCGTCTTATTGGAGAAGGGGCTGTAGCTGTTATCTGCTGCTTCCAGTCTGCTGTGACCAGCAATGTAGCTGCTATCGCCGAAAGGGAAGGAGTCCCCCTGGTTATTGATGTGGCTGTGGCTGATGCTATTCTGGATCAAGGGTATGAATACACATTCCGTTTACAACCCAATGCAACGGCCATGGGCGTAAATGGGGCGAACTTCTTGCAGCAAATTGCTGATGATGCCGGTGAAGAGATCAATTCTGTTGTTTACCTTTACGAGGGTACAAGCGGCTTCGGCGACAGTGTCCGCGCAGCCTTTGTGGAAGAGGCTAACGCCTTGGGTATTGAGGTGTTGGATGAGATCAGCTACGAGCCTTTTGCAGTAACTGATCTAACCACCGAGATGACGCGCATTAATGCCGCAGCTCCCGATGCCCTTGTTGTGACTGGCTATTACAATGATGGTTTGCTGGCGGCACGAAATGCCGAGGAGGTTGGTCTTGACGTTAAGTTGGTCTATGGAGTAGCTCAGGGCACATACGATCAAGATCAGTTTGTGACTGATGCCGGCGATTTGTCACAGTGTTTCTTTGACAGCAACTATCACTGGGATTCTTCTGATCCGGCCGCAGAAACTGTACGGGAGAATTTCGAAGCCGAATATGGCGAGCCAATGCGTACATCAGCCATATTAGCTTATCAGGCGATGTATGTAATCGCTGACGCTGTTGAACGGGCTGGTTCGGCTGATCCTGCCGTTATCCGGGACGCACTGGCCGAAACAAATTTCGCCGACCATATCTTACCCTATGCGGGTCCGATCAGCTTTGACGATACGGGTGAAACGACCACCGCTTCTCCTGTTTTAATGCAAGTACAAGATGGCGCAATCGTACAGGTTTGGCCCCCGGAATTGGCGGAGAGCGAACCGATTGTCCCATGTCTCTCCTGGAAAGATCAACCCGTAGCAGCAGAGGTATCTGAAGGGCAATTAGCCGGGGAAACCATTGCCCTTGGCGGCATCCACCCCCTGACCGGCGGCCTGGCTGCAGACGGAATCCAAATGGACAATGCCATTCAGATGGCTATTGCCGAGATTAACGAAGCGGGCGGTGTACTAGGCGCGGAGTTAGCCTATCTCTCGGCCGATTCTACTGGTGCGGCGGATGTGGGCCAGACAGAAGCAGAACGTCTGATTAACGAAGGTGCTGTGGCTGTAATCTGCTGCTTCCAATCGGCCGTTACCAGCAATGTAGCTGCCATCGCCGAACGGGAAGGTGTGCCTTTGGTGATTGATGTGGCGGTGGCTGATGCGATCCTTGACCAGGGCTATGAATATACATTCCGCCTGCAGCCTAACGCGACCTCTATGGGAGTAAATGGGGCAAACTTCTTGCAGCAAATTGCGGAAGATTCTGGCGAAGAAATCAATACCGTCGTCTATCTTTATGAAGGTACATCTGGTTTTGGAGATAGTGTACGCGAAGCATTTGTGGCCCAAGCAACTGAATTAGGTATCGAAGTTGTCGATGAAATCGGCTATGATCCCTTTGCGGTAACTGATCTGACGACGGAAATGACCCGTGTCAACTCGGTCTCTCCGGACGCTCTGGTTGTGACGGGATATTACAATGACGGTTTGCTGGCAGCGAGGAATGCTGAAGAGGTTGGGCTTGATGTGAAATTGATCTATGGAGTAGCTCAGGGTACATATGATCAAGACCAGTTTGTGGCTGATACGGGTGATTTGTCTGAGTGCTTCTTTGATAGCAATTATCACTGGGATTCTTCTGATCCAGCAGCCGCTGCAGTCCGGGAGAGTTTCGAGGCTGAATATGGTGAACCAATGCGTACATCGGCCGTGCTTGCCTATCAGGCTACATACACCATAGCCGATGCCATCGCTAGAGCTGGTTCGTCTGATCCGGCTAGTATTCGCGGGGCGTTAGCCGAAACGAATTTAGCCGACCACATCTTACCTTATGCTGGCCCTCTCAGCTTTGATGAGACAGGTGAGACGACGTTAGCTTCTCCAGTTCTAATGCAGGTACAGGATGGCTCCATCGTTCAGGTATGGCCGCCCGAACTGGCGGAAAGTGCGCCGAAGATCTGCACCTCGTGGGGTAATTAATCCTAAAGGTGACGGCCACCTGAGAGCTCATACCCTCAAAGGTGGCTGTCACCTTTTGTTTCCGGAGTAGAAAATACTGTGTCTAAACGAAAATGGCTGGTCGCTGCAACTGCGGCCATCATCATTACAACTTTACTCTTTGTTCTAAATCGGGAACAATTGGCTGTATGGTCAGAACGGAATGCGGTCGTCATGCGACAGGCGGTTGTGACCGGTTTCTTAATTGGGGGCGTTTATGGTTTGGTAGCCTTAGGGCTGACATTGATTTTCGGAGTGCTAGACATCATCAATTTCGCCCATGGCGCGCTGCTTACTGTTGGCATGTATCTCTCGTTTACAATGTTTGAACGTTATGGTATCGATCCTTATGTATCTATCCTCATTGCTATGCCGGCATTGTTCATAGCCGGCCTGGTGATCCAACGATTGATCATTCATCCAGCACGTCATGCACCAGCATCGAATCAATTGCTCTTAACGCTTGGATTGGCACTGTTCTTGGAGAACCTGATGCTGGTGGCCTTTTCAGCCACTCCTCGTTCCGTGCGTTTAGATTACGGGCGTGGTCTGACCTCAATCGGACCTATTGCCATTGACTTTCCCATCCGTATTTGGGGCACGACTGTTACCTTACCCAAGCTGGCGGCCTTTGTATTTGCCGTCATCCTGACCGTCCTACTTTACTTATTGCTCACCCGCACCGATTTAGGCAAGGCAATTCGGGCCACAGCACAAGATAAGGAAGGGGCAAGGCTGGTTGGCATCAATATTGACCGTATCAACATGGTTACATTTGGATTAGGCACTGCCTGTGTGGGAGCGGCTGCAGCGTTGGTGCTCCCTTTTTTGGCGGTCGATCCATTGGTGGGAAATACCTTTAACATCACTGCCTTTGTTATCGTCGTCCTTGGTGGAATGGGCAGCGTTCCAGGCGCCTTATTGGGTGGTCTGGTCATTGGCCTGACACAGGAAATGGGTGTTGTATTCGCCCCTAGTTCGACAAAGTTGTTGGGGGTTTTTGTGGTGTTCATTCTGGTATTGATGTTGCGTCCACAAGGGTTGTTGGGGGGTAAGGGATGAGTTTTTGGAAACGGGTTCCCCGTGACTACGGCGTACTCCTGGTGTTAATTTTGCTGCTATTGATTCTTCCCAATTTCCTGGACCAATTTCTGATGAGCCTGGCTGTATTAATTCTATATTGGGCTTATCTAGGGAACGCCTGGAACATTTTGGGAGGATATGCCGGCCAGTTCTCCTTTGGCCACGCCATGTTTTATGGCATCGGTGCTTATACCTCAACTGTCTTACTCGTGGATTACGGTATAAGCCCTTGGGTGGGTATGCTGGCCGGCGCGCTTCTGGCGGGACTATTTGGCGCGTTGGTGGCGTTTTTACTCTTCCGATTTGGAATTCGCGGCCATTTCTTCGCTTTGGGAACTTTTGCTATCGCTGAAATGGTCCGCCTAGTAGCAACAGAATTGGAAATCATCAACACCTCTATCGGCATCCATATCCCTCTGGTGAAGGGTGATGATTGGCTGCGGCTGCAATTTGAAGAAACCATTGCCAATTATTACTACGTCATTCTTGGCTTATTTGTCTTGGGCATGATCGTCACCATTTCCATTGTCCGTCGAAGGCTGGGTTATTATTTCCAGGCTATCCGCGAAGATGAAGAAGCTGCGGATTCGTTGGGCATTGACGTGCTCCGTTACAAGGTGATAGCTATGGCCATTAGCGGGGCGCTCACGGCCATTGGCGGCTCCTTTTTCGCCCAATATTTCCTTTTTGTTGATCCAAGTATTGCTTTTGGTGTTTCGCTCTCCGTGCAGATTTTGCTGCGACCGATTGTCGGTGGGATCGGCACCATTTGGGGACCGCTTGTCGGAGCGATTCTCTTGACGCCATTGTCAGAGTTGACGCGCGAGATCGTACGCGACCCACCTGCTGTCCTGAGTTTCATTGAAGGGCGTTCCGGCGTGGACGTCATGTTATTTGGCGCAATTCTGATAGTCGTGATCTTGTTTATGCCCAACGGCCTGGTGGGGGCAGGGCAGCAACTGCGCGATCGGATGCGCATGCGGAGGGCTGCTGCATGACAAGTTCCTTGCTACGTATTGAGAGTGTGACCAAAGAATTTGGTGGGCTAACGGCCGTAAAAGCTGTTAGCCTGGAGCAGGGCGCAGGTGAAATCCTGGGACTCATTGGACCGAACGGAGCGGGCAAGACCACCCTGTTCAATATGATCAGCGGTACCTTCGCTCCCACTCATGGCAGTATCTACTTTGACGAGCGGAATATCACCGGCTTGTCACCCCATAAAACATGCAAAATGGGCATTACCCGCACCTTCCAGATAGCTAAGCCGTTCGCCAAATTGAGTGTAGTGGATAACGTCAAAGTGGGC
>JAACFF010000543.1 GCA_009937635.1 Chloroflexota bacterium | reverse complement strand
TATGAAGGCATTTCGGGTGAGCTCATAGAAACGGTAGCGGATGGGCAAGGACGATCTTTTTTTGTGCGCCTGCTGAGTTATTTGCCTGGGGTGCCATTGGCAGAGGTGAAACCGCAAACGCCAGGGCTGTTGCGCCAGGCAGGTCGTGCGCTGGGGGCTATGGATGTTGCCTTGCTTGATTTCAGCCATCCAGCACAGGAGCGGGATCTGCATTGGGATATGTGGCATGCGGCGCGCACAATTGGGCGTTTCCTGGATCTGATAGAATCACCAGACAGACGGGCGCTGGTGCAGATGTTCCTGAGCCGGTTTACGGAAACTGTACAGTTGCGCTTGCCTGAACTGCGGCGCAGCGTCATTCATGGCGACGGTAACGACCACAATATCCTCATCTCGCCGGACAAGAAGTCGCCCCGTCAGGTGACGGGAATCATCGATTTTGGCGATGTGATGGCCTCTTGCACTGTATTCGAATTGGCCATCGCATCCGCGTACATGATGCTCAATAAGCGCGATCCTGTCAGCGCAGCGAGCCAGATGATCGCCGGCTACCACGAGGTTCTGCCACTGACAGAACTGGAATTGGAGCTGATGCCCACGTTGATTGCCATTCGCCTTTGCACCAGCGTTTCGCTGTCCGCCTTCCAGCAGACAAAGGAACCGCAAAACAGTTATCTCTCTATCAGCGAAGGGCCGGCCTGGGATTTGCTGGCGCGTCTGGCGACCATCCCGCCGCAGTTGATGCACTACACTTTTCGCCAGGCGTGCGGCTTAGTCCCTTATCCATGGCATGACCGGCTATCAAGTTGGTTAACGGATAACTGCAGGCAGGCAGGGCCGCTTCTTCCTATAGATGTGCGCACGGCCGATCCATTAATCTTTGACTGGAGTGTGGGCAGCCTGGAGATGGGCAGCCCAGAGGATTTCGGCGATGCGCAGAAGGAGACGGAGCGGCTGTTCAACCGCCTGCGCGAGGCGGACACAAGCGTTGGCGTGGGGCGTTACAATGAAGCGCGTCTCGTCTATGTCGCCGAGGCCTTCCAGACGGAACAGGGCGAACGGCGCACGATCCACATTGGCCTGGACCTGTTTATGGAGGCAGGCACAGCAATCTATGCGCCGCTGGATGGCACCGTACACAGCTTTCGCAATAATGATGCGCCGCTCGACTATGGCCCAACGATCATTTTGCGCCACGAGCCGGAGGAAGGTCTCACCTTTTATACGCTGTATGGCCATTTAAGCCGGGATTCGCTGCCTGGCTTGCATGCCGGTATGGCGGTGCGGAAGGGGCAGGCGATCGGCCGTATGGGGGACATCCCGGTCAACGGCGGTTGGCCGCCCCATGTGCATTTCCAGATCATTGGCGACCTGCTGGGATATGAAGGGGATTTCCCCGGTGTGGCCCCTGCCGGTCAGCGGGGTACCTGGCTCAGCCTCTGCCCTGACCCTAACTTGCTGCTGGGCATCCCCGCCGAGCAGTTTCCCGCCGAAGCGCCGTTCAAAAACGAGATTTTGGCCGCGCGTGAAACGTTTCTGGGCCCATCACTGAGCGTCTCTTACCAAAAACCGCTGCAGATCGTACGTGGCTGGAAACAGACCCTCTATGACGAAGACGGTCGTGCTTACCTGGATGTGGTCAACAATGTATGTCATGTGGGGCATAGCCACCCGTACGTGGTTCAAGCCTTGGCCCAGCAAGCGGCCGTTCTAAATACAAATACCCGCTATTTGCACCCCAATATCGTGCGTTTCGCGGAGCGTTTGCTGGCCTTTTTGCCCGGCCCTCTCCAAGTGTGTTTCTTCGTCTGTTCCGGCAGTGAGGCCAACGAACTGGCTTTGCGCCTGGCACGGGCAGCCACGGGGGAGGAGGACATGATCGTAGTCGACGGCGCGTACCATGGCAATACGGCGGCCTTGATCGATATCAGCCCTTATAAACATGATGGGCCTGGCGGATCCGGCGCGCCGCCCCATGTTCACACGGTACCCATGCCTGATCCGTATCGCGGCGCTTACAAAGGGAACAGTGTGGCGTCAGGGAAAAGGTATGCGCAGCACGTGCGGGAAGCGGTAGCCGGTATCAAGGTCCAAGGCAGGGCAGTGGCCGCATTTATCTGCGAATCGCTGTTGAGCTGCGGCGGGCAGATTGTATTGCCCGACGGTTACCTGCAAGAAGCGTTCAAGCACGTTCGCGCGGCGGGAGGGGTTTGTATCGTCGACGAGGTGCAGGTGGGATTCGGCCGCGTTGGCAGCCACTTCTGGGGCTTTGAAAGCCAGGGCATTGTGCCGGATATCGTGACGATGGGCAAGCCGATGGGCAATGGCCATCCGCTGGCAGCCGTGGTCACCACACGGCAGATCGCGGATGCTTTCGCCAATGGCATGGAATATTTCAACACCTTCGGCGGCAATCCCGTCTCTTGCGCGGTGGGAACGGCCGTGTTGGATGTCATTGAAGAGGAGGGATTGCAGCAAAACGCGCTGCGCACCGGAGAGCAGTTAATGAAGGGGCTCACGGGTTTGATGGAGCGTCACGCACTCATTGGCGATGTGCGCGGTCTGGGTCTTTTTGTTGGCGTGGAATTGGTGCGTGATCGGGAAACGTTGGAACCAGCCGCGGAGGAAGCGACGTATATTGTAGAACGTATGAAGGAAGCGGGTATCCTGCTCAGTATTGATGGGCCGCTGCACAATGTGTTGAAGTTAAAGCCGCCGATGGTGTTCGACGAGGAAGACGCAGCCCGGCTGGTGCATGCTTTGGACACGGTGTTAGGGGAAGATGCGGCACAGCCCGTTTAATGGCTTAAGCTGATCGCGCCATACGAAGGGGCTCAGCTTGAGCCAGTTAGTCACATTCGACACATTCGACTGAAATCAACGGCAAACCCAACGAGTAAAGCCTGCGCAGCAAGCCCTGCAAAGCAGCCTGGTCCACGGTACCAGTCAGGATGGTGACCGGTGGATCATCCCCCCCGTTTTCGACCGCAATCATCATCTCCCCATCCCACTCTGACCAACTTTCGTCGAGGTGTCCAGGCACTCTAATTTGATAAGTTACCGGTCGATCCAGAGTAAGCTTTTGTTTTACTTTCTTCTTCATCGCTCACCTCTATTGTTTTCACACTTTCGACGCGCACAACTCTGCGGCTTGGCGCTGTCTCTACAATATGTCGTGTCATTGGCTATTATGCTCAACCGTTATGACTACATTTCCCTTTTTGCGCCCTGTATCAACATACCTGTGGGCTTCGGCCGTCTGCTCCAATGGATAACATCTATCAATGACCGGTTTTATCTTCCCCGCCTCACAAAGCTCTTTAAGGGAGATTAATTCTTCTTTACGCTCGGAT
>JAACFF010000542.1 GCA_009937635.1 Chloroflexota bacterium | reverse complement strand
GGCTTCGAAACCTTCCTGCACCGCATATTCCCAGGCGGGACACGCTTTTCCATTGAAGGTCTTGATATGCTGGTTCCGATGCTGGACGTGATCACCGGTGGGGCTGCGAATGCTGGCATCTACACCATCTTGTTGGGTATGTCTCACCGAGGCCGGCTTAACGTCCTGGCCCATATTTTGCAAAGACCCTATGCTAAGATCTTGACGGAATTCAAGGATCCGGATCGACCAGACGCTTACGACGCGCGCAACTACCGTGGCTGGACCGGGGATGTGAAATACCATGCCGCAGAGCGCCGGGAAATCGACTTGGAGAACGACGATGCAATCGACCTGGTAATTAGAATGGCCCCCAATCCCAGCCATCTGGAGCTTGTCGGACCAGTTATAGCTGGCATGGCTAGGGCGGCCGGCACTTTTGTCGATGAACCGGGCCGACCACGCTTCGACCACACCGTAACGCTGCCCATCGCCATTCACGGCGATGCCGCCTTCCCGGCTCAGGGTGTCGTGGCCGAAACTCTGAATATGCACCGGCTGCCTGGCTACCGGGTAGGTGGCACTATCCACATCATTGCCAACAATCAGATCGGGTTTACCACTAACTATTGGTCAGGGCGCAGCACACGCTATGCCAGTGACCTGGCAAAAGGCTTCAATATCCCGATTGTGCACGTTAATGCCGATGATGCGGAGGCTTGTATTGAAGTGGCTCGCCTGGCCATTGCGTACCGGCAGCAATTTCAAAAGGATTTTCTGATCGACTTGATCGGCTATCGGCGCTATGGCCACAATGAGGGTGACGAGCCTCGCTTTACCCAACCGCGCATGTACCAAGTAATCGACAGTCAGCCCACAGTGCGGGAGCAGTGGGCTGAAACGCTGGTGGAACGGGGACTGATAGACAGTGCCCTGCCAGGACAGCTGGTCAAACAGCATCTGAAAGAGTTGCAGGGAGTTTATTCGTCGTTGGGGGTTGCGGAGATTGCGGACGAATTGGAACCGCAATTGGATCTTCCACCAGAAGGGGCGGCTAAACGAGCCCCAACGGCCGTCGACGCCGACAAACTATACCAACTTCATCATGCTGTACTCAATATCGCCAGCGACCTTAATCTTAATAAGAAACTGGCGAGGGCGATGAGCGGTCAACGTTCTCTCCTCGATGATCCCGAAGAACATACCATCGACTGGGGGACGGCCGAAAGACTGGCCTTTGCCTCTATCCTGGCAGATAGCATCTCCATTCGCCTTACCGGCCAAGACGTGGAACGAGGCACATTCAGCCATCGCCATTCTCTTTTCCGAGATAGTGAGGGTGGTAGAGTGTATATCCCTCTGCAAGAGATCCCCCAGGCTATGGCCGCCTTTGAGGTCCGCAACAGCCCATTATCCGAAAACGCTGCTCTTGGCTTTGAGTACGGGGTCAACATTCAAGCACCTGAGCGACTGGTAATCTGGGAAGCCCAGTATGGCGATTTCATTAACGTTGGCCAAGCTATAGTTGACGAGTTTATCGTCTCTGGCAACGCCAAATGGGAGCAGACGCCATCGCTGGTTCTGTTACTCCCTCATGGCTACGAGGGGCAGGGACCGGACCACTCTTCAGCCCGGCTGGAGCGCTTCCTGCAACTGGCAGCCAAGACAAACATTCGCATCGCTTATCCGACCACGGCTGCCCAATATTTCCACCTGCTGCGACGACAAGCAGCCCTCCTCGAGACAGATCCTTTGCCCCTGATCGTAATATCGCCCAAAAGCCTGTTGCGGCACCCGAGAGCCGCGTCTACGTTACGCGAACTGTCAGAGGCGGGGTGGCAACCGGTAATTGACGATCCAAAAGTAGCTTTGAAAGACGCCAGCCATGTGCAGAGACTGATATTGTGCAGCGGCAAGGTGTACGTCGACCTGGCCGATATCCAGGACCAAAAAGAGGTGATTACGGTGGCCATCGCCCGTGTGGAGCAGCTCTATTCGTTTCCAACTGACCAGCTTGACGGGGTGATGAAGCGTTACCCGAACTTGCAAGAGGTCGTCTGGCTGCAGGAGGAACCGGCAAACATGGGCGCTTGGGAATTTATACGCCCACGATTAAGGGAGTTGATTGCCGGCCGATGGACTCTACGCTATATTGGCCGGCCCCGCCGAGCTAGCCCGGCCGAAGGTTCTTCAGCCTGGCATAGACGAAACCAAAAGGCAATCATTCAACAAGCGTTCCATCTTGATAAACTGACACAGGAGTAGGAGCAATTATGGCTATTGACATTCTTGTTCCCCAACTTGGCGAATCCATCGTTGAGGCCACGGTGGGCGAATGGCTTAAGCAGAAAGGCGAAGCGGTTGCCATTGGCGACCCACTGGTTTCGCTGGAAACGGACAAGGTAGATGTAGAGGTAGGCGCGGAAGTTGTGGGGATCCTGGTTAGCATTAAGTGCGAACAGGGTGAGGATGTGAAGGTGGGGGACGTGTTAGGTGCCGTCGAATCAGATGGTCAGGATCTGACTTCCGAAATGTCGCGGCCGGACGCGGTGCGGGGTACAGAGCGCAATGAGGA
This sequence comes from Chloroflexota bacterium, assembly GCA_009937635.1. GTDB lineage: Bacteria > Chloroflexota > Anaerolineae > Promineifilales > Promineifilaceae > JAACFF01. Next base: position 816 of record JAACFF010000542.1, on the reverse strand, counting down.
ATCGCTAATGGAGTCACAAGTGGAACAAGCAGCTGAAGTCGAAAGAGAGTCGAAAGACGCGCAACGAGCCGCGATAGGGAGGGCGACTCCCGTTGCCAAACGATTGGCCGACGACGAAGGAATAGACCTAGCAAAAGTATCTGGCAGCGGTCACGATGGCAAAGTTACCAAGCAGGATGTCGAAGCTTATTTGGGACAACGGGCGGAAGAAGCACCGCGGTCCCAAGAGGACGAAAAGACTTACCCTGCAGTATATTCTGAAGGCCCAATACTAATGGTTCGCGACGCCCCTGAAGCTGTGGCGGGCTCCACCACGGCTCTCCGGCGTGAAGAACGAATCCTCATGTCTCGCCGACGACGCACCATCGCCCGGCGCTTGGTAGAAGTACAGCAATCGGCGGCCATGCTCACTACCTTCAACGAGATCGACACGGGCGCGATGATGGAACTACGCCAGCGCCGTCAGGAAACCTTCGTTGATCGACACGGCGTCAAACTGGGCATCACATCCTTCTTTGTCAAGGCTGCCCTTAGCTCGCTAAGGGCTTTTCCCAGGCTCAATGCGGAGATAGACGGTAAAGAGATCGTCATCAAACATTACTATGACATTGGCATTGCCGTGGGCGATGAGGAGGGCCTGGTCGTGCCGGTCATCCGTAACGCCGACGGAAAAACATTTGCTGAAATCGAGCAAGAGGTGAAAACGCTAGTCCAAAAGGCGGTGAACGGAGCATTGTCCCTGGACGACCTCCGTGGCGGTACCTTTACTATCACCAATGGTGGCGTTTTTGGCTCCATGATGAGCACACCGATCCT
>JAACFF010000541.1 GCA_009937635.1 Chloroflexota bacterium | reverse complement strand
TTCATATAAATTGCACAATTGATTTCACTCATGCCAGAGAATAAAATTGGCCTCCAGCGGCACGGAAGCCTCCGCATGATATGGTATCACCCGCGGCGTATAATCGCTTGCCGGCCGACCCTTAGAGACAGTTGCATGGTACAAGCCGACACCTGATCCCGTAAGCATCTCCCCGCTTTCCATGGTGATGCGGATGGGATTTGTATCCCTTGACAGTGGCTCGGCATACAATTCAACGCGGATGGCTTCCGGCGGAAGATCTCCCAGAAAAACTTCTACCTGAAACAGATTGTCACCCGAAGATTCACGTAACGTTAATTGCCCGAAGCGCAAGTGTTGCCAATTATTGGTGAGCAATTTGTGCCATTTTTCGATGGCGGCCGAAAGGCTCGCATTATTTGACGTGCGCCTACGATATGCCGTTGCTGCGGGTATGTAGTAATCGTCTGTATATTCCCGCGCCATCCGGTTACAGGAAAACCTGGGCGTCAATCGCGCTAAGCTCTGCTGCATCATCTCCACCCATACTTTTGGTATTCCTCGTTCATCACGGGTGTAGAATGCCGGTACCACTTCCTGTTCCAGGAGCTTATATAGTTCCTCGGCCTCCGTCGCATCCCAGGCAGGATCCTGATCATGTTCTTGTCCGTCGCCAATGGCCCATCCCACTTTAGGATCGTAAGCCTCGGCCCACCATCCGTCCAGTTCGGACAGGTTGAGGCCGCCGTTGACCAGCACCTTCATGCCGCTAGTGCCGCAGGCTTCCCAGGGCCGTCGCGGTGTGTTCAACCACAGGTCCACACCCTGTATCATTTCGGCTGCGAGTCGCATATCGTAATCTTCGAGGAACACTCCGTGTCCACGCACTTCCGGTTGGCGTAGATAATCACTCCATTTGCGCACAAGAAGCTTTCCTTCTTCGTCCTGAGGATGGGCTTTGCCGGCGATGATAAGCTGCACAGGCCGGTGGGCATTAGTGAGCAGCCGCGTCAAGCGACCGGGATCAGCCAGGAGTAAAGTTGGACGTTTATAACTGGCAAAGCGGCGTGCGAAGCCTATCGTCAGGGCATTAGGATCAAGTACCTGGAGACATTGCATAAGGCCTTCCGTGGATACGCCGCAGGCAGCTTGCTGGCGAGCCAGGCGTTGTCGTACCGCTTTAATAAACGGCTGCCGTGCCAGATTCCGCATGGACCATAGTTTTTCATCGTCGACCTTTTGCCAGGCTTGTTTGATGGCTTCCAGAGTGCTGAGCCAGCTTCCTTTGCCACAATATTCGGTCCAAAGCGCATCGGCTGCCGCCGAGTCCCACGACGGCATATGCACGCCGTTGGTAACATGGCCGATGGGGATTTCATGCTGTGGCCAACGGGAAAACAGGGGGCTAAAAATACGACGGCTTACCTCGCCGTGTAAGCGGCTGACTCCATTCGCTCCGCCGCAACCGCGCAGGGCAAGATTCGCCATGTTGAAGGAGTCGCGGTCTTCGGCGTCAGCTTGCCCTAGGGCAAGGAGAGCGTCAATGGAGACACCGAGATTATCCGCATAAGAAGAGAAATAGCGCGTTATGAGCGACAGCGGGAAACGGTCAAACCCCGCGGCAACAGGTGTGTGTGTTGTAAAGACATTGCCAGCCCTGGTGGAGTGAAGAGAGATGGAGAATGAGCTGTTGTGCTGCTCCATGAAGTGACGGGTACGCTCCAGCACGACGAAAGCGGCATGCCCTTCGTTAAGATGACAAACCGAAGGCGAAATATTCATCATTTCCAGGAGACGCCAGCCTCCGATGCCCAGAACGATCTCCTGCTGTAAGCGCATTTCAGTTCCACCGCCGTATAGCTCGGCGGTGATGCCCCGATCGCCCGGAGCATTAAGTAGATCGTTACTATCCAGCAAATACAGAGGAACTCGTCCAACCTGCGCCAGCCAGCCACGCAATTGAAGGGTGCGTCCCGGTAGTTCAACGCTGATACGAAGCCATTCCCCATCTGGGCCCTGTAATGGGAGTACGGGCAGCATGGTGGGATTGTTGTATGGGGAAAAAGCCAGCTGACCTCCATTCATGTCGAGCACCTGACGAAAATAACCTTGCTGATAGAGCAGCCCTATACCGACCAGGGGGATGCCCAGGTCACTTGCGGTCTTCAGAAAATCTCCGGCAACTATACCGAGACCTCCCGAATATATAGGCAACGCCTCACTCAAGCCGAATTCCATGCTGAAGTAAGCCACGGTTCCCAGCGTGTCGTCGCCATAGAGCTCGTCGAACCAGGACGATTGACTCAGGTACGTTTTTCGATAGGCGAACTGGCGCTGGAGCTCATTGACAAAAGAGGCATCTGCAGCCAGTGTTTCCAGCCGCTTCCTAGAGCTGCTTTCCAGGATCAGCCAAGGATCGTTCGTGGCTTTCCAAAGTTCTGGATCGATTTTTTGCCAGAGGACATCGGCGCTATGATTCCAGTTCCAACGCAAATCGAGCGCCAGGTCTGTCAGCCCTTTAAGTTTTGAAGGCAAGGACCGGGGAAGGTATCGTTCAGGATTCATGGATAATCTCCCACAGCCTGATTCAATAATTTAAAGGCCGGCAAACACGTTCCAGTATTTTTTGAAAATGGAAGCCATGGATGGCAAGTTCCACGGCGATGGGCAATGCCCTTCGCTTTACGAAGAAGGTTTTCACAAGCAGTTTCCAATAGCAGAACCGGGTCTTTGATACTATGCCTAGCCGCCAGGCAGCCCGTAGGAAGGCGAGCAGGTCGTCCCTGGTCAGGCGGGTTTTTGCAGTGGGCGTGTAACTCTTGAGAAAGGTGTTTATCCTCCTGTAGTAGTTTTTGGGAGAATACAGGGTGGTGAGGAGCTTTTGATATCCTTTGATGAGTTTCTCTTTTTCCATTATGGGTTCGAAATTCAGGCCTCCGTCCGTATTTTCCCCTGAGGCATCACTCAAAAGCCTGCCCTCGGCCTTCAGGCGATGCCAGAGACGGGTCTGCGGCAGCGCGGTCAATATGCCCACCATGGCGGTGACAACACCGATCTGTTGGATAAAGCGCACCTGCATGTCGAAGATGTTCTCCGGGTCTTGGTCAAAGCCCACAATGAAGCCACCCATGACCTGCATGCCGTGCCGATGGATCGTATCCACAATCTCGGCAAGACTGCGAGAGGTATTCTGCTTTTTGCCGCATTCAATCAAACTGTCATGGTTTGGCGTCTCAAGCCCCATGAACACCTTGAAGAAATTGGCGCCGCTCATGAGCTGCATCAGTTCCTCATCGTTTGCCAGGTTGACGCTGACCTCGGTGAGCAGGGTAAACGGAAATCGATGCTCCCGCTGCCAATCGATCAGGGTTGGCAGCATCTGTTTCACTTCTTTCGT
>JAACFF010000540.1 GCA_009937635.1 Chloroflexota bacterium | reverse complement strand
ATCGACTCTTCCCGTGCCAGCAATAACCCGCAATCCGTATCGATATACAAAAAATTTTTTGGGTTATGAATGCTCAGCGTCTGAGATTGGCCGTATATCGTCTCTGAACCCTACGGTTTCAGCGTCTGCAATGGAGAAAACAGCAGCTCAATCACGTTGAAGCAGCGGCGATAGGCGACCCAATAGACTGTTACTTCCTGGATGATCGGATGACCCCTGTGCTAGACATAAATACATTCGCAGGACGCGTGGGTCTTTATGTTACTTGCCAGAATCTACCGGATAACCCGCTTTTTTCCAGTCATCAAGACTGGCCTCAAGGTAGTAAACATTTTCAAATCCAAGCTCAGCCGCGTAAGCAGCTGCTAGTGCCCCCCATCTTTTGTTGCTCCCGTTTGGATGGTAAACCACCATCCCTCCGGCCTTAGTTGCAACTTCCTTCAATCGGATTAGATTGAATTCACGCGGCCCCATATCTTTTTCTCTGCCCCAACGTAATTTGTGGGTACTCAGAATAGATTTCTGACCAGTACCGATTGTCGAAAAGTCGATAAATGGTACACCTGCATCGTGTAGCTTTTTCGCCTGTTCGATTCCTATGACGCTTGCGCCGTCTATCTCGATATCATTCCCTGAACCAGTTACACGAGAGTACCAATCAAAGCCCGACTTGACACCAGCTAAAGTCAATCCTTCTTTCAAGCGTTTGCGTTCACTAGCCCAACGCCATCGATTAATCTCTTCTATTGTAAGATCGCCCCAGCGTAATGAGGATCGGAGCTTGTTTACGCTATCTGCCGTAGACGTAGCATCTGCATTACGTCCCAAATGACCATAAACAGCGATAAGATAGACAAATGCTCGATCGTCCTTCGGATTGAGATCAGTTGAACTCTTCAGCGTAGTCGCGGCCTCGGCATACTGACCCAAAGCAAATTGGGCACGACCAAGCCGAGTGAGATAGGAACTAGGGTATTGAGGATCAAGCCGCATGGCTTGCTGCATGGAAGTGATTGCTTCAGCTGGCTTTTTTGCTTTCAACAAGGCATTTGCCATGGCAAGATGCCCCGCCGGATCATTCGCATCCAGCGAAATGGCAGTTTCTGCCTCGGCGAGTGCCTTTACAGGTCTACGTTGCGAATAGGCCGCCATCTCGGAGGCGATCTGATGAGTGAGTGCTGAGGGCGATTGCAAAGCTAGTTTCAGATATTCTCTCGACTGAACCAGCATTTCAATAGTGGACATTTCAAAGGGTTCTGCCCACGACCTCCACGCGCTGTTCCAATAAACTGCGGTTATTGCTGTATGTGCACGCGCATAATCTGGATCAAGTTGTATAGCCTGCTCGAAGTAGGATGCAGCTTTTCCGAAATCGGCAGGAGTCTCTCGGCGGTAATGATCCCATCCTTTCTGAAAGGCATCATGAGCTTCTGGATTACTTGTTTCGGCTTGATCACTACTATTCTGATTCTGACTGGCAGCGGCGGAAAACGATGTTGATCCCACTCCCAGGAAAATAATTAGACAGATACGGACTCGCAACATATCCAAAACCTCCCAGCACTTGAATCAACAAAGTTTCTGAACAGCAACGAAAAAGGATAATCCGTACAAACTACGTGGGATTGATGCAGGTCAGGTGAAGATTGGAAAAGCTTTTATGATTTGGTTTTACAATCGGGAGGTAATTCGTGTACCAATGTTAAGCCGAGCGTCCGAAACTGGCCGAAGGTTGTCGCCTGGATCTCGCTTATGAGCGTCAGCTTACGAAATAACTGACGCCCAATTCTGACGATCCTTCGGCGGTAGCCAACCCAAATTATACGCTAACAGATTTTTCTATAAGATAAATGTTCCCTTGCATTTACCAGATTTGATACTGATTAGGTAAAAGGTGAGTCCTAATCCATTAAAAAGCAGGTGTTCTAAGTCCTCGCAAAAGCACGAAGTCGCCTGTGTCGTTTAGAGAATAGTTTGTTCGGCTAATGAAGTCTGGCAATCCGTCCAGGTTGTAATCTAGCGGGACCAGGTAGGTATGGATATTTCCGCCTTCTAGCGATAGTGCCGGTTGCTCGAAAGTACCGTCTCCATGACTAAGAAAAATGGTTTCTTCCATTCCAAGACTAGGCTCATCTAGTACCAGATCCAAAAAGCCATCATTATTGAGATCGAATTCATGGGCCCAGTTTAGGTTTATGCCTTCAGCCAGATTGCTTAGTGGCGACGATATTCGGTTTAATATTCCTCCTGAATTGAGTAGCGCATAGGATCTCACGAACGGTATCTCCGCTCCAGTTTGGACGATATATCCCGATAGCATATCGTCTTGACTAACGGGCATACCGACTATGCCGTATACGACATCCGGATCACCATCATTATCGATATCGAAGACTTCGGCCCAGTCGGCCGCTGGACCGGCTACCCATTGACCATCGATTTCGGTCACCGACCAATCAGTAGCATCACCACTGTAGGTTTCTCCCGGAATCGTAAGGTAGGCATTGTTACTCGTTGCGAAATGCTCTATCTCCGTAAATGTGCCGTCACAATTACCAGTGTAATAGGTCATTCCATCGCCGGCGGAGGTTATCAAATCGAGACAGGTATCACTATCAAATAGCTCAAACCTTGTTTCCGATGAACCAAACAGGGGATTATTCCCGATAACCGGATCGATGTTCCAGCTGCCGTCCGGATGCACTTCATAAATTGGACTTGATCCATCTTGAGGAGGTATACCATGGGAACTATGTATCCAGAAACCCGCATCGACAAATTCCAGTACGCCATCATCATCGAAATCGCCGAAGGCACCTTCGTGAGACCATACATTCAAACCTATTTCAAATTGTTGGTATGTTCCATTTGCCTGGCTAAGAAATAACAGCAGCGGCGCAGTTATGTGATCGGGATTTACGGTTGTGCGACCATCCTCGTTGTTGGTTACCAGCATTATATCCTGCACGTTGTCGTTGTTTACATCTGCGGTCCTAATTTCGCGTGCGCTGTAATTTATATTTCTCGCGCCAAATACTTCTTCTGTGCGATCAACATAGCTTCCGCTATTGTTTTCTAAATACATGATAAATGACTTGGCGGGGGTGGTGTCTATTTGATCGAAGGTTCCTCGCAAATAGCTGGCCACCATGAAGAAATCTGGGTATCCATTACCTGATTTGTCGAACACAGCCGCTATTGTGGTCGCGGTTGCATTTGGTTCAATGTCATCGCGGAGTACAGGAGCCGGTAAGGCACCATTCACTACCTCAAAAGTGTAGTTATTAATCTGAGCTCCAGAATCACTGCCGCTTCCGCCCCCACCACCACAGGCAGTAATAGCAAATATAATTCCAAAGCCGAAATAACTCGTTTG
>JAACFF010000539.1 GCA_009937635.1 Chloroflexota bacterium | reverse complement strand
TTCAGACCCTCGACTCCGGCCTCGACACCTGGTTTCTGTTTGACGGCAACGTGACAGTGCTGCAAATCAAAGTCGTCAGCTTTGCCACCGCCCTGGTACTGGGGGTCTGCCTTGCGGTGTTCATGAAAAAGACCCGGCTCGGGCAGGCCATCCGTGCTACCGCCCAGAACGCCCGAGCGGCCCGCATTCTGGGTATCGATACGGACAAGGTATATTGCACGACCTTTGCATTGAACGCAGCCATCTGCGGCGCCTGCGGGGCATTGGTGCTCATGACCTGGGTGATTCAACCGTTTATGGGGCTTGCCTATACGATCCGTTCATTCATGATCGTCATCGTTGCCGGCATCGGCAATGTGGCCGGGGTAGTGCTAGCAGGTCTGGGGCTCGGTGTTGCCGAGAATTTTGCCGGCTTTATTCTGGGCGCCGAGTTTCAGGCCGCCTTTGTCTTTTCATTGCTGGTCGTCATCCTGGTCTGGCGTAACTTTACCCTCAAACTTAAACGAAGGTATCTCGAATGAACACCGCCGCACGAAATCTCGCTCTTTACGGCACCATCCTCATCGCTTCCCTGGCCGCGCCCTGGGTGTTCCCCGCCTACCAGACCCAGTTGGCCTTCTTGTGGATGATGGTGCTGTTTGCCCTTACCTGGGACCTGGTCGGCGGGCAGATGGGATACACCTCCTTTGGTAATATCGTGTTTTTCGGCATCGGTATGTACGTGACCGCGGTGGTTCAACGGAATCTACACTTTGACATCGAAGAATACGTTCATGTGGCGGGCGCAGTTGATATGCTTAAACCCGGTGAATATTTGACCGGACTCTTTCTGGGCCTGGGTGCAAGCGCCATTGTTGCCGTGATCGTTGCGGCGGTCCTTGGCCTCTGTATCCTGGCGATGGGGATGCGCGGTCAATATTTCGGCATTTGCACCCTTGGTCTCGGGGTCGCCGCCGGCGAACTCGCCAGCGGCTGGGAATACGTCGGTGCCGGATCCGGGATGGTAACGCCGGTGTTCCCCGAAAGATTGGGCGAGCGCGGGGCCTTCTTCTATTACATTTTTTTCATACTGGCCGGGATTGTGTTCCTGACCGTGAAATGGCTTTATGCGGGTCGCTTCGGCCTAGCCATCAATGCCATTCGAGACGATGAGGACAAGGCCGAAGCCATGGGCATCCACACCACCCGGTATAAAATTGTGGCCTGGTGCATTTCCGCCCTCTTCCTTGGACTTGCAGGAGGCGCTGCCGGCCATCTGGTCGGATTCATCGATCCTACGGAAGTGGCTTTTGCCGGCGCAACTTTCGGCGTTTGGATGATCTTGATGGCAATTCTCGGCGGTAAGGGAACCCTTTGGGGACCGGTGATCGGCGCCGTGATTTTTCATATCACCCAGGAAGTGTTCTGGACATACCTCTTTGGCTGGCAGCGCGTGGCAATGGGTGTCCTCATTGTCGGGATTGTGGTTTTCTTTCCTCAGGGAATCATGGGCTGGATTAGTGAGCGCTGGCCGGAACGCTTTGGTCATCGAGTAGAGGAAAGTACCGTTGCCAGTGCTTCCGAGGGAGGCGGAGCATGACGAAACAGCAGCTGATGGTGGAAGGCGTCTCCAAGAGGTTCGGTGGTGTCGTTGCCAATGACAACATCAGTCTCTCTGTGCCTGAGGGTAGCATCGTCGGCCTTATCGGCCCCAATGGATCCGGCAAAACCACATTGTTCAACTCTATTGTTGGCTACCACCCCATCGACCAAGGCTCCATCCGCTTTGAAGGCGCGGAAATCTCCACCCTGCGGGTGCCTGAAATCGCCCGCCTGGGCATGCTGAGAACCTTCCAGCAAACGCGAATTTACGACAAGATGACCTGCGTGCAAAACATGCAGATCAGCGTGCCCCACAACAAGGAGGGCTTCGGCGCCATGTTCTCTAAGTCTCATCCGAAGATCATGAAGAAGGCCGACAGCTTGCTGGCGTTTGTCGGGCTTTATGCCAAACGGTACCTCCTGGCAGGAGATCTTTCCTTCGGCCAGCAGAAACTTCTCGAGTTCGCTATGGCACTTATGAACGAGCCCAAGATGCTTCTTCTGGACGAGCCCACGGCGGGCATCAATCCGACCCTGATCAACGGCCTGATCGACCGCTTGAAACGCTCAAATGCAGACCTCGGTATCACGCTTTTTGTCATCGAGCATAACATGCGCGTTATCATGGACCTTGCCGAACATATTTACTGTTTGGCGCATGGAGAACTCCTGGCCGAAGGCCCGGCCGATGAGATCCGAGACGATCAGCGGGTGATCGACGCTTATCTCGGGGCGAACTGATGGATGAAAAGAAAGAACAGACAGCCAGCAAAGGCGACATCGGCGACCTTAGCCTCAACGATTTTGACACGGTGCTTTCGGTCGACGAAGTGGCGCGCGAAGCTGATAAGCTGGCTGCCGAGGCACCAAGCCGGCAGCGTTTGAGCGAACTGGTGGGGAAGGAAGCGCTGCTTACCATTGAAGGTCTGAGGGCGGGCTACGGCAAGATGGAGATACTGCATGAGTTTGATCTGCAGGTAGGGGTGGAGCAGTCTCTTTGTATCATCGGGCCCAATGGCGCCGGAAAGTCTACGGTGCTGCACTCCATTTACGGATTCACCAACATTATGGCTGGGGACATCAAAATAGGAGGTAGTGACATTACCCGTATGAGCCCCAACGAAAAGCTCAAAAGGGCCGGTATCGCCTACATTCTCCAGGACAACTCGGTGTTCCCGGACATGACGGTTGAGGAAAACATGTTGATGGGCGGTTTCCTCAAAGACAAGCCGAGCCAGGCATGGGAGGCTGCTGAAAACGTGCTTCAGAAGTATACCCGCCTGAGTGAAAGACGAAAGCAAAAGGCCGGTGTTCTCTCCGGCGGTGAGCGGCGCCTCCTCGAGATCTCCCGGGCGCTGATTATGGAACCGGAGGTTCTATTAATAGACGAGCCCTCCATCGGACTCGAGCCTCGTTTCATCCAGATGGTCTTCGAGATTCTGGATGATCTGCAGAACAAGGAAGGCAAGACCATTGTCATGGTCGAGCAGAACGCGAAGAAAGGCCTTGAGTTCGCCGACATCGGCTACGTGCTGGTCTCGGGCTATCTGGCCATGGCCGGAACCGGCGACGAACTCCTTGAGAACCCGGAAGTTGGCCGCCTGTTCCTGGGCGGCTGAAGGAAAATGGCCGCGGTGAACGTCAAGAACCTACCTGTCCCGGATAACTCACCACATTCGCCTATCTGCAAGGGATGAAGCCAAGATAAAATTTTCAAGCGCAATTCCGACTAATTCCCGACCTACTGGATGCTTGAAAAAATTGGGGCTAAACTTCTTCTGCAATCGCAGCGCCAAG
>JAACFF010000538.1 GCA_009937635.1 Chloroflexota bacterium | reverse complement strand
TTAATATCAAGGAAATCTGATGAATATCATCTGGCGATCCCAACGCCAATACCTCGTCGTTTACGGCCACCAACGGCCGTTCCCGCGGCAGATGAAAAGCTTGTTCCTCTACTTTAAGCAAACCCAGAATCAATGCCCCTGTGGGAAATTTGCGATGCTCCCACACCGTATGCAGATCACGGTTGAGGAAAGGAGAATTGGCGGGCACATCGATAGCCGCAATTTCGATATCACCTCGCCCGAGAGACATAACTTGGCGCACATTTGGCTCTTCGATAGCCATCAAGAGTTCATTAAGCAAATATTCAAAAGCGCTAAAAATATTATCAATTCCCGCCAGATCATAAGCATCCCGGTAATGCTGTTGGTGCAAACGAGCCAGAATGCGGGGTACGCCAAATTGTTTGGCAAATAGACCGACCATGATATTTTTGATGTCTTTATCCAATAAAGTTACAACCACATCTGCTCGTTCAATCCCTGCTTCCTGTAATATACGAAGGTTGGTATTTTCACCCTGGATTACCAGACAGCCAACTTCAGCAGCTACCATATTGCAAAACTCGCTATCTTCGTCCACATAAGCCACTTCATGACCATGAGCGACAAGCGCTGCTGCTAGACTACGACCCAAAGGTTGTTCATTGACAATCAAGACATACATATCAAGCTCACAATTCTTACGACTGATCTCAAAAACAGATCAGACTTTTGGCGCTGTCGTAAGATTAGCGCATCCCTGGCAACTCCAGCCGATCTTGGGTGTTTGATAATTTTCGCCAAAACCTATGCATTAGAAATTAATGCAATAAAATGTCATGACCGTCAATAATAACATATAGATTGGGATGAGGTAGCGCTGCCCCAGAACCACTATGATCCGCCTCCATACGGCCGTCCCCCATTCTGTGTTATGATTACCCTACTTCATAAACCGGGCAAGCTCATGCACAAAACGCAATTACTCAGTCACCACATCCAATCCCTACCCCACTTCCAACTACAAAGCATAGCAATTCAAATAATCAAACAAATCATAGTACAAACAAGAGGCAATAAATGACAAAAAAAGAACAGTGTAAATGCAAATCTGGCTGTGAAAGTCGGCGCTGTATTTGCTTCAAAAATAATGAACCCTGTGATGGAAGCTGCGGTTGCACCAACTGTCAAAACCCGCTTAACGGACTAGATGTTGCAACATTGACCGATTGCGCCATCCAAAACATCAAAGTGTACCAGGCGCTTGCGCCACAACAGTTGGCAGAAAAATATGAATTGCCGTGTGGAGACAAAAGCGTTCCTCTACAGAAACTGTTGGATGGGTATGAATGTGCAGAATGCAGCGAGTATTATTGGTATTCTTTTTGCTGGAACAGCGTAGAACAAGAGGGGCATACATGGCATTGCAAGATATGCGGGCAATGCCGCGATTGGCGCGAGTGGCATTGTGAAGTATGCAATAAATGCACGTATGGCGTGACGTTTCCCTGTGACTATTGCGGCAACGACCGCGGGATGATCAGTTTTTAAATTTTTTCCGATTTATTATCCCCGAGTGCGTTTTTGTATCTAAGTTCGATTTGATCTGATACGACCATATGGGCAGATCCTCTGGAAGAGTGACACCTATGACTAACCGCCACAATTAGCTGCCGTTCTTTCAGCCTACTATCTTCGTGTTGTGGTTGCTCACACAGCAGTGGATGGGTGCGAAAATAAAGGCTCCATAACGGCGAGCACACTTTGGACTACAGCATCTGGAGCACTATGGCAGCTTAGCAAGCGCCGCCCCATTTTCTAGGCTATCTTCGGCACGTCAAAATAATCCGTCGCTTCTTGACGCAGCAATACCCACAGTCCGTAGATGCCTAACGCCGTCCCAACGGGGAACCAGAGCAGATTAAAGAACGACACGACAATAGCCAATATTCTGCCCCAATTCTTCTCCCACAACAGGCCAATTCCGGCCAGCAAGCTGGGTATCGCCAATGCAAACATAAACAACCCTGCCGTCGTTCCTACCGCAGCCAAAATGGGCAGCGCCTCCAGATCGCCGGATGCGAAACCAATGCCCGTCAGGAAAATAAAAGCGAGCGCGCCGATTAACAGAGTTAAGGCGCCGTCAGCAATGTTAAGCCAGCCTAGAATAGTGACATGTGTTTTCATTGATTCTCGATCAAATTGATTCATCAGATGCCTCCCAATAATGCAAATAATTTCCAACTACCTCACTACCCTATACGCGAAAAACAGGCGCTTGTTGCATAAAAAAACCGCCACGCTTAGATTCAGGGAGATAGTTGACAAGAACATACGTTCTAGTGTAAAATAGGACCAGATGGATCAAACGGCCGTGGCCCTGCCTTTAACCCCTAAACCGGCGCCACGGCCGTCAAACCAACCCAAGGAGCTGCCCATCCATGCAAGACAAACAAACGACAAGCCATCAACTATCAGGGATTAGGAGGAACCTGATCCCTGACCCTTGACCCCTCTCAAAGAATCGATGTCGTTTCCCGAAAAAAAAGAAACGGCATCAAACGGCATCGATCATCTCATTATGTACCCCTTTTTTAAGAAGTATTACAATTTGATCTTTTTGAATTAATTTGGTAAAATCCTGAATTATACGATACTATATAATTTATCGTGCCAAGTTTGTTTTTGTGGAGGTACATTGTGATCAAAGCATTGAAATTCGCGTTTGCTGTTCTATCCCTGGTTTTATTAATCATTATCAGCGGCAGGCTAAACTCTGCTGCAGCCGCTCCTCCATCCGGATCCTCGCACATCATCGTATTTAAAGACACGGTTGACGTGAACAGAGCCGTACCGGACGTAGCCAACGCTTACGGCTTAAAGGTCGGCTTCACCTACCGGCACGCACTCAAAGGCATGTCGGCCGTTGTGCCCGCTGGCCGTTTGAATGCGCTGCAGAACGACCCGCGCGTCGCCTATGTCGTGGAAGATATGGTGCGCAGCATTGATGCCCAGACAACGCCCAACGGCATCCGCCGCATTTTCGCCGATGGCAATACGAATCTGGATATCGACGGCAGCGATGATTTCCGGGTAGACGTTGATGTCGCCGTCATCGACACCGGCGTCGATTTCGAACATTATGATCTAAACGTCGTTGGCGGCGTAGACTGTGCCGGCGGCGGTCCCTTCGGCGGCAGCTGCAGCCCTGGCGGCGATGATAACCATTACCACGGCACCCACGTCGCCGGCACAATCGGCGCCATCGACAACGGAGTTGGTGTTGTTGGCGTCGCTCCTGGTGCGCGCATTTGGTCCGTAAAAGTATTGAACCAACGCGGCAGCGGCTACACCTCCTGGATTGTTGCGGGGATTGATTGGGTTACAGCGAACAAGGACACCATTGAAG
>JAACFF010000537.1 GCA_009937635.1 Chloroflexota bacterium | reverse complement strand
AGTTCATTAGGACGCTTTGCAAAAAAGTCACTGGCTGACAGGCGCACTTCAAAACGCCGTGTTCGCTAAAAGCTGTAGTTGATGCCTACCCCAAACTGACCAATTCTGTGTAATTTCATCTAAACCGGCGATTTTCGCTCGAATTCAGGTGAATTCGGACCATACTTCGAAGCTGATTTCTTCACCGACTTTTGTAGATCTACCGAGAGCCGGATAGTTGGGCTATACCAAATTTAAATTGTGCGATTCGTTCGCTCGAAACCGATCACTTGATTGGGGGATGAGCGGCAGGGAAATAGCATGGCTAGCTAGTTTCCATTGCGATTTGAACTGAGGGACATATTTGTCCCCGGGATCTTGAACCTTTCCAATCTAATCATCAAGGACTGAGTCCTTTAGCCATGGCAGTCAGGTTGTTGGCGATAACTCCCCAGCCGACCCAGCGTTCGAAACCATCTTGACCACGGTTGCGACAGCGATCGAGGCCGTGCTTTCGTTTGATGACGCTGATCCGGCCTTCGACGCCGGCATGAAATCGCCGGCCTCGCCGGAACCAGCGTTGTCGTTCGTGTTGGCGCCGCTTTTCCGACTTACGTCCAGATTTGGGTAAGATGACGCGCTTCACGCCTAATTCAACTGCGTAGGCTTCGTTGTCAGCGGAGTGCACACCGCGGTCGGCGCTGGTCTGTTGTGGTGGCCGGCCAAATAGCTGAACATGATTTTCAAGTGTTGGTTGCCATTGACTCTCATCGTTTGGGTTACCATCCAGTACCTCGTATTGAGCAATGAAGCCACCTTCAACTTCGCCGAGCCAGATCTTGTGGCCAAACTCGGTATCCTTATTGGGCTTACCCCGCCGGATGATGTCGGTATGCGGCTCAAAGATGCTGACTAGCTTCTCTGCCGGTGGCACCTTCTCGCCTGAGAACATCCGGCGCACAGTCTGGTCAATCACCTGTTGTGTGCGTGGCAGAAATGTCTGCAGTGTCTCAATGAGCTTGTGACCCTCATCTGCAACCTGATTTTGCAGTTCAGTCAGCACCCGTTCTGCCTGACGAACCGTCGCTCGCGTTGTCTGCACCAGGCGCTTGTATTGAGATTTCATCTGCTCCCGGCTCCGCTGACTCAGCCCGGCTATTTTGCGGGCGGATCGCTTCGCACTGCGCTGACGGTTTCGGAACATCTCTTTGCTCAGTCCAGTTCCTGAGCCGAGCAGTGTCTTGGCCCGGGTTAAGGTTCGGCCGAGAACGCGCACACTATCAGCCAACAGGCGGCTGTCGGTAGGATGGTGGATCGTCGTTTCCACCACTGTGCCATCCATGCGCAGTTTACGACCGTGCGTCAGCTTATTGTCGATGGCCAGATTCATGATGCGTTGGTTGAAGGCTTGCAGCGTCTGCGGCTGAATGAGGTTGGCCCAACGGCACAGCGTGCTCTGGTCCGGCGTGGCCTGCAGATAGACCCGGCAGAATTGGCGCAGAACCAGACTGTCAGCTACTTGTAGCACGGCCTGCTCGTAGCTTAAGTCGTATAGATGTTTGATGGCCAGCATGCGCAGAATGACTTCCACCGGCGTTGACTTCCGTCCGGCGGTCAATGTCTTTGGATAACGTTGCGCCAGGTCGTCGCGAATCATGCAGAACAGTTCATCGTCATTGAGCACTTGGTCAATAGCAGTTAGTTCAGGGCTCATCTTGATGATTAGACCAGGAATTCGTTTAAGAATGTTGTCCGCTTCATGTTTGTCGATTAGCATTGGAGTGGGCCTCTTGTACTTTGGTTTGTTTGATACTCTCACCAAAATTACATTGAGGCCCTTATTTATGCAATTTTGCAATGGAAACTAGCTAACCTACAGTTTTGAAAAAACGGATTGGTCGTCCACCATTCTTTAACCCAAAAATAAAAGGATGGTACAAAATGACGACCAATCGACTCTATCATACGCTAATGCAGCAAATCGAACAGATTTTACCTAATGAACGCATAACTCGCAGAAGGGTGCTCGCCTGGCTGATGACCTGTTTGTTCTTTGGGCGTAATCCCTACGCAGCCAGGCTTGGCAACAAGATTCCAGGCAAAGCCAAAAAACCGAGCAAAGCAGAACGTTTGCGGCGTTGGCTGAAAAACAAGCACGTGCATGTGCGCCGTTGGTACGAGCCGTTAGCCCGTCAACTCATTAACCAGGCAATGGCCTCCAACCAACCCTTACGTCTCATTGTGGATGGCACACGCATCGGCAATAAGCATCAATTATTGATGGTTGCTATTGCTTATCGGCGCCGAGCATTGCCTTTAGCCTGGACATGGGTACGTTGCCGGCGCGGCCATAGCTCTGCCCACAAACAACTGGCACTCTTGAATTATGTGCACAGTTTGATACCCACAGGACACCAAGTTCAGTTTGTTGGCGACAGCGAATTTGGAGCTGTCCCTGTCCTAAAACAGCTTGATGTCTGGTCCTGGCAGTATGTTTTACGACAAAAAGGCCGCTTTCTTGTGCGTGGTTACCAAAATGATCACTGGCAGCGATTTGATGATTTAGTCACCAAGGTCGGTCATACTGTTTGGATTCCCAATGGCTGGTTCACTGCGAAACATAATTATCAAACGACCTTATTGGCTGTGTGGCGGCGGGGTGAAAAACAACCCTGGTTCCTGGTTACCAACTTGCCTAATCAAACACGTGCTTTTCGCCTTTACTCTCGCCGCATGTGGATTGAAGAAATGTTTGGTGACCTCAAAAGCAATGGTTTCGACCTTGAGGTGGTGCGCTTAAGACACTTCCTACGTCTATCGCGCTTAACACTGGCTGTAGCCCTGCTTTATGTCTGGTTGGTAGCTTTTGGCTCCCAAACAATAAAACGGAGTCAGCGTCATTTGGTTGACCGGAACAAACAACGTCAACTGAGCATTTTCCGCATTGGCTTTGATATGTTGGAAAGGTGCTTGATTAATAGGGATGCTTTTTCATTAAGGCTTATTCCCTACTTTTAGCAAACTGTAGGTTTACTAGTAGAGAAAATAAATAAAGGTGGCGCAATAACCAGAGAACTAAGACAGGTATTGAAGGAAAATCTCGTCAAATCGAATGTGCCACATCTAAATAACTTCTCTATTAGTAACTCAGGTGAATAGCTCACGATCCGATAATTAAAAAATCAATTTCGATCGAATTAACCCTCACATTTAGATAGCCTGGTCCAAGATATTAACAAGCTCATCATAGGTCAACTTAATTGGATTGCCCTTCATGCTACTGGACTTCTGAGTCTTAGCAATTATTGTTGGAAAATCCGTCCTCTTGACGCCATATTCGGAAAGACCAGGTATTCCTAATTGTCTACAAAGTGTTTGCACCCATTCCACGCCATCAGCAGGAGTCACCTCAGAGT
>JAACFF010000146.1 GCA_009937635.1 Chloroflexota bacterium | reverse complement strand
TGAAGTGGCGGCTGCGAAATAGACGCAAATCAATCATCGGCTGCGGGGCGCGCCACTCGAGATAGAGGAAAAGTAAGAGGAACAAGAAAAAGAGCGTGAAGAGAAAAATAATCGGGCGATCAGTGAAACCCAGTTGCTGTCCCCAGGTAAGTGCCAGTAAGAGGGCTAAGAGGCTTAAAGCCAGGGTGATCGCTCCCGGGAAGTCAAATAGCTGCTTGCCCGCAGGGCGACTATGGGGGATATAACGCAGAGCCAGATAAACGCCCAGTAGGCCCACGGGTAGGTTGACGAAAAAAATCCAGCGCCAGGACAGGGATTCAAGGATGATGCCTCCCAATGTGGGTCCGACGACGATGCCTACGGAGACGACAGTGCCGAAAAGGCCCAACGCCTTGCCCCGTTCAGCGGCGGGAAAAGCTTCGGTGACAATGGCCATGCCCAGGGCCAGAGCCATCGCTGCGCCAACCGCTTGCACGACACGGAAGCCAACCAGCCAATGAATGGACGGCGAGAGGGCGCACAATAAGGAGCCAGTGGTAAAGATGGCGATTCCTGTAGTGTAAAGAGGCTTCTTGCCCAACATATCGCCCAAGCGGCCAACAGTTAGCAGCAGAATGGTCTGGGTGAGCAAGTAGGCCAGGATCACCCACTGGGCCATGGAGAAGCTGCTTTCCAGCTCCCGAACCAGGGTTGGTAAGGCGACATTGACTATACTGCCGTCAACAGTGGATAGAAAGGTGCTGATGGCCACCGCAGCCAAGATATACCATTTTTTGTTTGCTTTAGTGACGGCAGACATGGCACACTCCCTATTCGGGCTGCACGCGTTTTCCCTTATGTTCCGTTGGCAACCAACACAAGTTTGCCAAGCACCTCGCCGTCGTCGAGTCGTTTAAGCGCACTGAAACCTTCTTGCATGGGAGTGAGACTATCGATGACGGGCCGTAGTCGGCCGTCAAAGACGAGACTCATCACCGTTTCGTAATCGCTGGTGGGACCCATGCTGCTGCCAATGACGCTAAGATGGCGGGCGAAGATCAAACGGTTATCCAATTCCAACTTGGGTCCGCTAGAATTGCCGACGGTCAGCAATCGCCCTCCCTTCTTCAAAGAGCGCAACGACGTGAAAAAAGTGGCTGCCCCGACGTTGTCCACGACCATATCCACGCCCTGGCGTCCGCTGGCCTCATAGACGGCTTCCCCCCAGGCTTCTTCTTGGCGGTTTACGGTCACGTCCGCGCCCAGATCATGGGCTAGGTCCAGTTTTTCTCTAGAGGAACCGACGACGTAAATTGATCCAGCTCCAGCAAGTTTAGCGATCTGCACAGCGGCAGTATTGACGCCACCTCCAGCGCCGACGATGAGCACCGATTCGCCGGCTCGCAATTGGCCGCGGCTGATCATCGAATGCCAAGCGGTGACATAGACCAGCGAAGCAGCCGCGGCCGCGGCGAAAGGCACATGGTCGGGCATTTTCAGCAGGTTGCGGGCAGGAACGGCCGCGTATTGGGCGAAAAAACCATCCACATGCTCGCCGAATATTGCAAAATCTTTGCAGAGGTTGTCCCGGCCGCTGCGACAAAAAAAGCAACTGCCGCAGCTAAGCGTTGGATTGACGACCACGCGCTCTCCCACGGCGAAGTTGGTGACATTCTTACCGGTAGCGGCGATTAAGCCAGCGCCGTCACTGCCCATTATATGGGGCAATTTGAGGTTAAGTCCGGGCCAACCTTGCAGCACCCACAAATCCAGCCGGTTTAGGGCTGCTGCCTGAACTTCCAGTAGGATATCATCCGGTCCGATTTCGGGTTCAGGAACGTCTGTATAGCTAATCTGATCGAGCGCACCATGTTCGTGGAAAACAACTGCTTTCATCATTTTTTGGGTCCTTTTTCGCGTCTACATCGAACTGAATCATAGGCGTTCGCCGTTATCGGCGCAAGATAAGCAGGTTTGATTTCCCGGGATTTGGGGAGTACACTCAAAGTCGGAATCGACAAGGCCGCTTGGGAGCGGCCAAGCGCCGGACAGGGAGTAGGATTCTTGCGAGCAGTTAGACAACGTGTTGCCGGAGATATATGGGTGCAAGAAGGGCGGGCGGCGCTCGTCTTACGCCAGTTGAATCCAGATCCAGGAGCGACAGGTCTCATCAGTTTGCGTTTTGCTTTTGTCACACGCGGGCCAGGAGGCGGCGATCACATTTTCCCCTCCTTTATTTTGGATGATTGGGGGCGTGAAATCCGTTCGCTCAAACTTTACAGTTGGGTTCGAGAGAATGGCCAGCGCTTTCCACGCGCAGAGATTTTTGGCTTCGAAAGCGACGGCCGTGAAACACAGTGTTTCTTGCGCGAGTTGGAACACTATGCACGATTACCCTGCTACGCCTATGAAACGGCGGAGCGGCCTATCAACGATGGGGTGCTTCTCAACGCTGTGCTTTTACCGGATTATTCCCTGAAGAAGCCGAGGATCAAGAAGCCGGCCGGCTTGCAACGGCCATTAAGTGCCGCCAGGGTCAACTGGTGGCAAATTCCGACAGATTTTTCGGCGCTCGAACTGTCGCAATTAGATGCCCGGCCTGATCCGGGGTATTGACCCGATGCCAACGCCATTCATGCATTTGCAGTTCGCCGAACAGATAAAGGGGAACCTAAATGCGTCCAATGAGATCGACGGCCGTTGGTCCATGTTGAAAGCTGAGTTGTGGCCGGCGTTTTACTTCGGCAGCGTCGCCCCTGATTACCAGAGCATTTGTGGCGTGGAGAGGCAGCTGACCCACTTTTATGGCCTGCCGCCCGCGCCAGATAATGAGGCGTACCCGCGCATGCTAGCCCAATATCCACAATTGGCGCCCGCTTCCCGCCTGCCGGCTGAGCAAGCATGGTTCGTCGCCGCTTACTCAGTACACTTAATGCTGGATCTGATCTGGTTTCGTGAAATTTTGGTGCCTAGCTTCTATAATGCACCACACCTGGGCGATATGCATCAGCGTCACCTTTTGCACCTTATTCTGCTAACTTACCTGGATAAGCTGGCCATAGAGACCTTGCCAGATTTCGCCGGCAGCACATTGTCTGAGGCGCAGCCGCAGCGCTGGATACCCTTCGCCACGGATGGGCAATTACGGAACTGGCGCGATTTTTTGGTGGCTCAGCTGCAACCAGGCGGCATGCTCCAAACGATTCAAATTTATGCCGGACGCTTGCAGATGACCGCCGGGGAATTTGCTGCTAAACTGGATAATCCAGAGTGGATGCAAGAACATCTTTTTGCCCATGTTCCGGTGACGGCCGTGCAAGAGCGACTGGTTGCGGCTGTGCCCGCCAGTATCCAATTGATGGATGATTATTTAAACAACCGCTTCGCATAGGGTGGCAATCGAGACGCTGTGTCAAGATGGTCGCTGAAGGTGAAGAAAGAGAGTCTAATGACGACAATAGAACCTGCGGTCCGGCGCACTACCGTGCAAGCTCGATTTGCTGATGGGCTTGTCTTGGAAGGCCCCCTTGGAACCACTGTAGAGAAATTTATAAAAGTTGGTGCACCGGATGTAAAAGGACGTGTTGTTGCCGCGCTAATCAATGGCAAGCTGCGCGAGCTTTCGCAGCCGCTAGATAGTGATGCGGACTTGATTCCAGTGACCACGGCCGATTCTGACGGCACTCGCATTTATCGCCGCTCGCTCACCTTCTTGATGGTTGCGGCGGCGGCGGAGGTGTTTCCTGGTCGGACGATCACCGTGCATCATTCTATGCCCTTTGGTGGCTACTATTGCGAACGTGATGACGAACAAAAACTGTCCGACCAGGAGTTGGCTCTGCTAGAGAATCGCATGCGTGCACTGGTAGAAGAGGATCTGCCTATCTACAAGGTTCGCGTGCCCTTGGACGAAGCGTTGCAGCTCTTCCGCACCCAGGGTGACCAGGAGAAGGCGGATCTATTCGCCCGCAGGCGCAAGGATTATCTGACCCTTTACGAATGTAATGGCGTTCGCGACTATTTTCATGGGCACATGGTTCCGCGCACCTGTTACCTGGATAAGTTTGACCTGAGGCATTATAAAGACGGATTTATTATGCAGTTCCCACGCCGTCATTGGCCGGGTGTTTTGCAGCCTTTTGAAGATGAACCCCGCCTAGCGCGAGTCTTCCGCGAATATCAAGAGTGGCTGGATATCATGGATGTTTCCGGTGTTACCGCGCTCAACAAGGCAATTGGAGAAGGCCGGGCCAGCGACATCATTCTCATCGCCGAGGTGTTGCATCGTCGCCAGCTGTCACACATTGCTACTGATATCTTGCGCCGTCGCGAAATCAAGATTGTACTTATTTCTGGTCCCACTTCGGCCGGTAAAACATCCTTTAGCAAAAGGCTATCTATCCAGCTATTGTCCAATGGGATTTTTCCCCTAACCATAGGCATGGATAATTATTTTGTTAATCGCGAAGATACGCCGCGGGATGAGAAAGGCGACTACGATTATGAAGCTCTGGAGGCGCTAGATTTGACCTTGTTCCACGACCAACTGCAAATGTTGTTGAACGGCGAGACGATTGTCCAACCCAGATACAACTTCCACACCGGGCGCCGCGAGTGGGGCAGCAGGTTAACCATGGGCAAGGATCAAGTGATTATCATAGAGGGAATCCACGGCCTTAACCCCCGTCTAATAACGGATATCCCGACGCAGTCAGTGTACCGCATTTTTATCTCTGCATTAACCCAGCTAAACCTGGATAAGCATAACCGTGTGCCTACCACAGATACCCGGCTTTTGCGGCGTATCGTTCGGGACGCAGCGCACCGGGGGTATACGGCCGCCGATACGATTCGCCGCTGGCCCAGCGTTCGTCGAGGAGAAAAGCGGCATATCTTCCCTCACCAGAATAATGCCGACATTTTCTTCAATTCCGCCCTGGTATATGAATTGTCCGTGCTCAAGAAGCTGGCCCACCCTTTGCTGCTACAGGTTAATCCGGGATCGCCGGAAAGGGTTGAGGCTAACCGCCTCATGGCCTTTTTACAGTGGTTCGATCCCATTTCGCCGAGCGATCTTTCGGTGATTGCCGGAGATTCCATCCTGCGTGAGTTCATCGGTGGTTCGGTCCTGGAAAATTTCGTTCCCTGGTAAACTTAACGCGGGATTGTAAAAACAAGTGAAAGGCAACCGGAACGGCGATCGCACGTAATGAATTTAAAATCAACGCAAGGAAAACCGCTTACAATTGCTATAGATAATAAAAAACAGTGGGGTTGAAGCTTAGGCATCTTGTGTGCCCCATTTTCTAGGAGACTTTTATGCGCATTATTCTTTATTTAGGCAAGGGTGGCGTCGGCAAAACAACGGTCGCTGCGGCCACAGCGTTGCGAAGCGCGGAGTTGGGTTATCGGACCCTGGTTGCCAGTACCGATATCGCTCACAGTCTGGCTGATTCATTTGACCTACCACTTTCCGACGAACCCGCAGAAATCGCTCCCAATCTCTGGGCGCAGGAAATCAGCGTGGTGGCTGATATGCACAACTACTGGAGTACGCTTCAGGAATATGTGGCTGGATTCGTCAGCGGACCAGGTATCAGCAACGTCGTTGCTGATGAACTTTCCGCCATTCCTGGCATGGACGAGATTGTTAGCCTGCTACATATTAATAAACAAGCTCAAGAGCGCAATTTTGACCGGGTCATCATTGACGCTGCGCCAACCGGAGAAACGATCCGCTTGCTTACCATTCCAGACACCTTTCGCTGGTATGCGGGGCACCTTTCGCGTTATGAAACCGGTGTGATTAAAGCGCTCAAGCCTTTTGCCGGCCGTCTGATGAAGGGGCCGATGGAAGTGCTAAATGCCTTGGATAAATTGGACGAGTCAACAGCCGAATTGCGGGAAACACTCAGCGATCCGGAAGTCAGTAGCTATCGTGTTGTCTTACAGCCTGAGAAGATGGTCATTCGTGAGGCGGAGCGGGCTATCAGCTATTTAGGCCTTTTTAATTACCCGGTAGATAGCGTTGTCGTCAATCGTATCCTGCCGGACTCGGCAGATGAAGGTGAATTCTACCGCAAACGGCGCGAGATCCAAGCGCGTTATCTGCAAATGATCGAGGATAATTTTCGGCCGTTGCCAATCTGGCGCGCTCCTTATTACGCGGAAGAGGTCGTAGGCCTGGAAGCGTTGTCGCGGCTGGCCTTCGATTGTTTCGGCAATGAGGATCCATGCCAAATATTTTATGAAGGTGCCTTGCAGGAGATCTTGGAATTGGACGACGGAGGATTGCGCTTGCGGCTGCCTATCCCCTTTGTAAGCGGCAACGACGTCCGCTTGCGCAAGCGAGGGGATGAGATGTTCATCACCATAGGTAACTTTAAGCGGGAGATGATTTTACCTGCGGTGCTGGCCAAGAGACGGGCTGCGGGCGGAAGTTTGCGCGACGGCATGCTGGAGATAGATTTCCTGCCCTTGGAGAAACCAACCCCGGTGGCAACGGCCTAGAACAGCCCGGTCTGATTTCAAGCATTTAGAATAAGTCTTTCTGCTTGCGTGCTCAAATCTGTCTACACTGTCCATCAGGTGTGGACCAATATCGCGGACCGCACGCAGTCTCGCGCCGGTTAACGAAATGCCGCTGACCGATGTTGACGATCCGAATTTCTTGAGTAGGGCGATTGCTATCGCTCTGGATCTTTACTTTTCTGGTCCATTTGACCTAGAGCGGTAATAAATCGCTAGTTACAAGATTGGTCACGTGCTCATACTTCTGGAAAATCTTGAGCAATTACTCCCCGGTGGGGCCGAATTGGTTTCTTCACTGATATACAATTCGTAGTAACGAAGGTATGGTTCGGCCGTAATCTGCCTAGCTGATTTCTTGCGATATTACAGTGCAACTTCTGTATTGACGATGCGTAGAGGGGGTAGAGCACAACACAAAAGGAGCGTTTAATATGTCTGAAGAAACTGTTTATAAGGCAGAAGAAACGGCCAAGCTCGAAGCATACTCATCACTTACCGCTTTCGTCTTGATTGGCTTTGGAGTTACTCTTCTACTAGCCTACGCATTTAATCTTCATCTGTTGGATTTCTTGTGGCCGGGATTTATCATTGGACCCGGCCTGCTGCTGATGTGGCCGTCCTATAAATCAACGGCTGACGAGCAAAGTAAGTTCGCTTTCCTGGCAGTTCCGGGTGCGATGATAGCCAGCAGCGGCGTACTGCTGTTTGCAATGAACCTCACGAATCACTTTGAGTCGTGGGCCTATAGCTGGCCCCTCGTGATAGCGGCCGCGGCGGCAGGCGTGATGTATGTAACGCGTTATGATGACAACGATGCTCTGCAAGAGCTCGGCTATAAATTTATGCGCGTCATGACTTTAATCTTCATCGGGCTGGCCTTTTTCTTTGAGATTATTATTTTCGAAAACTTCAACCCCTTGATGTCCCTGGGTATGATTGGGCTCGGCTTCTATCTGCTGATGCGCAATCGCCGTGCCACTAAAGCTGCAAAATAAATATTCGAATCGACAAATCCGCGTAATCTCTTGCCTTTGAGAGCGGTATAGCAAGAGGGTAAACGTTTAAAGAACATGGGCCAGGCGACCCGTGTTCTTTTTTTGTTGTGGTAAAATCGGTCACTAATGGGTGTGATCAACCGGCGCGTGCTCTGGCTTCCTTTGACGGCCGTCCTAATATTGGCGGCCTTTTTTCGCTTCTGGCAGTTGGGCATTATGCCGCCGGGTCTTTACCATGATGAGGCGTACAATGGTTTAGACGCTCTCTCATTGACCCAAGGCAAAAATTTCCCCCAATTTTATGAAGGTTGGGAACTGTATGCGGCCGACGCTCATGCTGACCGGGCCGCGCAGGAGACACGTTTCCCAATCTTTTTCGAAGGCAATTACGGCCGCGAGCCTTTACACATTTACCTCATGGCTCTCTCCGTGGCCCTGCTTGGAGCGACGCCATTCGCCATTCGCGCTGTTCCCGCCGCAGCCGGGGTTATTGCCGTTTTGACCACGTTCCTGGCTGCGCGAGCGCTGCTTAACGGCCGTCATTCTGAAGGGAGGGGTAACCTGGTTCCCTTGTTGGCTGCCTTCACTATGGCCGTACTTTATCCGGCGGTCCATTTCAGCCGTTTCGGCCTGCGGGCGATGGTTTTTGTGCCGGTGGAGACGCTGGCCGTGGCTTGTTTCTGGTGGGGCATAAACCGTGCCGAGGGCCAGCCAGGGCAAGGGCGAGACGCCGGCACCTGGCTTTTATTTCTGGTCAGCGGTGGACTTCTGGGGTTTGGGCTTTATATCTTTGCGGCTGCGCGCCTTTTCCCCCTGGTATGGATCATTTTCATACCGATCTGGTTCTGGCGCGAGCGGACGGCGTTCGGCCGTCACTGGCGGCACATGGTGGGTATGGCCGTTGCTGCGCTGTTGGTTGCCTTGCCGCTCCTCCTATTTTTCTTGCGTTATCCTTACTTTTTCGTCTTTCGTATAGCCTATGTGGCCAATAAAGGTAAAGGTGCTGTGGAAGGCAAGCCATGGTTGACCTGGTTGCTCAATGTGGGGCGGGTGATACGAGGGCTCTTTTGGCAAGGGGAAACGCACTTGCGGCATAATCTGCCAGGACGGCCGTATTTCGATCTGTTCCAAGCCATCTTATTCTTGTTAGGCCTACTGCAAAGCTTGCGTCGTTTCTTAATGCCGCGATACCTATTCATATTGTTCTGGTTCGTCGTGATGTTAATGCCCTCAATCCTCAGTGGTGATGCGCCCCATTTCGGCCGTCTGTCAGGTGCAGCGGCTCCCGCGGCCATCCTGGTCGCCTTGGGTGGGGCGTGGCTATATGAAAAGCTGGTCAGTGTATTGCAAGAACGGCTGGAGGGGGCAAGAGGCAATACCATTGCCCTGGCATCGGTGCTGCTGCTCTTCGTCGCCAGCGCTTTGTGGACGGGACAAGACTATTTCGGTCGTTACGCCCAGCATCCTGATCTGGCGCATGATTTCTATCTGGCTGATTGGCAATTGGGTCTTTTTGCGGCAGGACAAGCGCAGGACACAAGCCTGTACTTGACGCCCACACAGGAAGAGTTGGCCACCATTTTCTTCGCCGTGGAGGATCCTGGCCGTTTGCGAAACTATAACGGCGCTGAGGGGGTGATACCTGCTGGTAAGCCAGGCACGGAAACAGTATATTTGCTGCGTCCGGGGGATCAGGCCAGCCTGGAAGCCTTACAATCCTACTTCCCGGAAGGTTCTATAGAATTGGAACGGGAAGGATTCATACCCTTCACCGCGCCGGCCACCGCACCCAGAAACCGCACGGAGCATGCCGCAGATTTCTCCTTTGGGGGTACTATCATGCTCGTGGGCTGGACGGCCGAAAGGCGGGAGGACACACTGTTGGTTACGCTGGCCTGGCAGGCAGAAGCAGACATGGATAAAGATTACACGGCATTTGTGCACCTGAGTGGGCCGGACGGCCGTCTCGTTGCGCAGCTGGATCGCCCGCCAGCCGGTTATCCTACCTCTGATTGGCAGGTGGGTGAAATTGTGGTGGATCGGTACGCCGTTCCGCTGCTGGATGATCTTATTGTGGGTGAGGATATCAGCTTGAGCACAGGTTTTTATACGTTACCAGCATTGGAAGCGTTGGGAGAAACGGCCGATTTGGGGACGATAAGTCTGCAGAAATAACCGGTCTGTATCCGCCCTGAAAATGGGACGTAGATAAACGCTGATGAACGCTGATAGGATCATGGAGATTGGTGTCCAATTTCCATTCCTGTGGTGAGCATTGGCACAAGTTGGCTCCAAGGCACAGGTGTTACTCCTAGCATTTGGGCTACAATTGTTGGCTTTGACTGGAATTCATTGTTGCGGAGAAGCGCAAGCTAGATTTGGCAGCCAATAGCAGTTAACCGCCGCACAAGTGATAAGCTAAGAGAAGGATTTTTATTGATGGAAAGGAATGAGCCGCAAGACCGAGAAGACTCAACAGTCGGTCTAATGGCATTCTTGTCGCGGCGACCAGGGTTCGCGGCCGCTTTGTTATTGCTGTTCCTGGCCATCCTCTTCATGGGTAAGGTTTTGCTTCCTCCGCAAGGCCAGGTGATGGGCGGCCACGATATGCGTGGCTACTACTATCCCTATTATGACCAGGTGCGCGAGGCGGTGCGCGACGGCCGTTTACCCTTTTGGGAACCGACGTTATTTAATGGCTTTCCGCTGATGGCCCAGCCACAGCAGAATGTATTTTATCCGCTCTTGTGGCCCAGTTTTCTAATCCCTGTAAACGTAGGAATCAGTCTCTATATGCTGCTGCACATTTGGCTGGCCGGACTGGGGATGTTCCTTTTTGTACGTTTTATGGGTGGGCGCTGGCTGCCGGCTATGTTGGCTGCAATTGCCTTCGCTTTTAGCGGCCTTCTCGTGGGGCGCTTATGGGCTGGACATAGCACCGTTTATGCGCTGGATGCCTGGACGCCGTGGCTGCTCTTGGGCCTGGCCTGGAGTGTTCGCCGCGGCAGTTGGTGGTCGGCTGTGATCGCAGGATTGCCGCTGGGCCTGGCTTTGCTGGCCGGGCATATCCCTTCCTTTCTCTACCAGGCAATGATTTGGGGTCTTTTCGCCCTCTACCTGCTGATCTCGGAGCATAGGAGGCGGTGGCTGGTGATTCGCCAGACATTGGTGATGCTGGTCGTTGGTTTGGCGCTGGCTGCTGTACAACTGGCTCCTTTTTTGCAGTTTAGCCGTGCTTCGGAACGCCTGTCAGAAGCGGATTATGAATTTGCCACCGACTACTCTTTGCCTCCGGCGCACTTGATCACCTTGATCGTGCCTGAATACTTCGGCGAACCGATCCGCGCCGGGTATTGGAGCGTGCCCACGTTTGAGGAGTTGACTTACTATGCCGGGGTGTTGGTTTTCCTGGGCATCATCCTGGCCTTAAGACGGCCGACGCGACTGGCCTGGTTCTTCATTTTGTTGATGGCCCTGGGGTTGGCTCTGGCCCTGGGACGCTATGGCGTTCTGTACCCGCTGGCCTATGAATATCTGCCGCCTTTTCGCATCGTGCGCGCACCTGGACGAGCCACATTCCTTTTTCTCTTTGCCGCTACGGCGCTGCTAGGCCATGCGTTTTCAAACTGGTTGGAGCTTCCGGTAGCGGTGCGATTGGACAAGCTAGGACCGGTGTGGCGTTGGACTTTAGCGCTGGCGGCCGTTATTGGCGTGGCTGCTCTGGCATCGAGTGGCGCATTGTTCATGTCCATTCACCCCACGGACACCAGCGGGCGCCTGTGGCTGCAAGTGGGCGGATACTCTGTGGCTCTGCTGGTATTGCTGTTAGGCGGTGGCCTGATATGGTCCTATATGGCTGCGTCAGCAGAGAACACGCGCCGACGGGGGATCCTGGCAGCGGCCTTGATTTTACTGGCCGTGATGGATATGTGGCTTTTCGCTTACAAGTTTGTACGCCTGGAGCCGGTTACACCGGATGCTTTTTGGTTGGACGCGCGTGAAGTGATCGGCGACACAAAAGAGCGGGTGCTGCCCTGGGGCGTATCTCTTTTTGAACAAAATGGGCCGATGCAAGTGGGGCTCAATAGCGTCTTTGGTTACGATTCGTTAGAACCTGCCAACCATATAGCCCTGGCTTCATCCGTGCCTGATCCGCGATCGTCAGCTTATGATATTCTCGCCGCTCGCTATGTGATCGCGCCGACGGAGTTGGAGCAATACGGGGATGGGGAACGGCCGTTGACGCTGCTCGAACAAAAGGGATCAACGTGGGTTTATGAGCGCACACAACCACTTCCCGTGGCGCGCCTCGTCTATGCCGCCGAGGTGATTGCCGCAAATGCAGAGGCTATCAGGCGCATCCACCAGCCGGAGTTCGACCCGCAGTCGACCGCCATCTTGGCCACGGAAGCGGCTTGTGAATTGGGACCTGTACCGGTAGAGGGGGGAACAGCCGAAATCATAACTGCAGAGCCAGGTTATTGGCAGGTGCATACGGAAAGCGAAGCGCCGGCTTTGCTGCTGTTGGCGGAGACGAATTATCCAGGCTGGCAGGCTACGGTAGATGGCCAGCGGGCTGAGGGGCTCACGGCTTATACGACGCTGCGGGCTGTTTGTGTGCCCCCTGGTTCCCATGAGGTTGTCTGGACCTATGTGCCGGCGGTTTATAGGGTTGGTGGGCTCATCACCTTGTTTGCTCTTACGCTGGTTGCAATTGCATTGTACTTCTGGCGGCGTGCCAATAATAATCGCTATTGAGCATTTCCCAGTAAGCCGAAAGCAGTTGGCTAATTTGAGCCGTAGAATGTGTGGATAGTTTTGGCGACGGCCGTCACCTGCGCTTCGCTAATGTGCGGGAACATGGGTAGCGAGAGAACGGTGTTGGCCAGACTTTCGGTCACCGGCAGCGAGCCAGGTGTAACATGATAGTGTAAATAAGCTGGCTGGAGGTGTACGGGGACGGGGTAATGAACGGCCGTGCCAATATCCTGCTGAGCCA
This sequence comes from Chloroflexota bacterium, assembly GCA_009937635.1. Taxonomy (GTDB): domain Bacteria; phylum Chloroflexota; class Anaerolineae; order Promineifilales; family Promineifilaceae; genus JAACFF01. The sequence continues at coordinate 770 of JAACFF010000146.1, read as the reverse complement.
GATAAGTTTGTAAATCATCCCGTTCTTGGCATTGGACCACGTAAAGATGATACACATGCTTACTTCCCGGGCGTTCTTGCGGCAGGATTAGCGGGCAGCCTTCTAGAAGTTGGGCATACTGAGCGGCTGCGTGGCGGCGAAGCTCATTGCCCTCGTCCAGTGCGCGCAGTTTGACACGTAAGATGGCAGCCTGGAGTTCGTCAAGGCGGCTGTTGAAGCCTACTTCTTCGCTCACATACCGTTGTTGCCAGCCGTACTGGCGCAGCGCTTGTAGTCGATTGGCGACGTCCCGGCTGCGGCAGATGATGACTCCGCCATCGCCAATAGCCCCCAGATTTTTGGTAGGATAGAAGCTGAAAGCGCCGGCATCGGCGAGGCTACCCGCCATTTGGCCCTTATGACGAGCGCCATGAGCCTGAGCATTATCTTCAATGACGACCAGTCCGTGAGATCGGGTCACTTGAAGGATAGGATCCATACGCGCCGGATGCCCATAGATATGGACGGGGATAACGGCTTTGGTGCGGGGTGTGATCGCCGCTTCAATCTGCGTGGGATCCAAGGTGTAAGTGAGCGGATCAACATCCACGAATACGGGTTTGGCTCCACACAGTTCGATGGCGGCGGCGGTGGCCACGGCCGTGTGGGCCACAGTGATGACTTCGGCGATCTCGCCGGTGTTATTGCATCCCCCTCCGGAGCGGTAGAAGTTCACCGTCGAGCCGTTCCAGAACGCGTTGCAGGTGTCGTCGATGTTGACGTTAGCGGTC
>JAACFF010000536.1 GCA_009937635.1 Chloroflexota bacterium | reverse complement strand
GAGAAGAAATGGTGGAATATATTGCTGCAATTGACCCTAGTCTCGAAGTTCATCCAATACCACGAACCGAGGAAACTCAGGGACCGTATAGCTTTATCCCATTCCTCAACAATCTTGCGATCATGTTCAAAGTGCGCAGGGCAATGGATCAATAAACAGCTTACAACAAAAACTAAAATGAGTACTTAACCTGAATTTGGAATTAAATGAGGGCAGGCAAAGCGGTCAGATCCTCATTTCGTAAGTTCAACGATGGCTTTTTCGGCTGATGGGTGTAGGCGATGAAGCCAGCCACCAAATTGACCAGAAAATTATCCACACTACGATGGCGGGTATGCAATATTTGCGAAATGTTTTTCAACTGGTCATTGATCGTTTCAATCAAGGTGCGTTTGCGCAGCAATATCTTGTCCATTAAAGGTATCAACTTGTTCTCCATATTCTTGCGAATACCGGTAATGAGTTGGAGATCGTTCTCGAGTAGCTGCGCTGCCAGTGGCTTGGAAACGTAGCCTTTGTCGCCGAACATTTTACCGAAAAGCCGTTCCGTTAGACGAGGAACCGGTTTGCGGTCATCAACAGTGCCAGGTGTAAGATAGAAGGCGAGCAAGTCACCCTGGTCGTTGACAACCAGGTGTAGCTTGAGGCCAAAGTACCAGCCCATCGATGTCTTGCCTCTGGCGGCCAGTCCGGCAAAGACTTTATGGCGGTCAATACGACGGTTATGACAGACTGGAAGCGGCGTCGAATCAATGAAAGAAATGCCTGTTACCGGCCCAAAACGTGTGTGCTAATAGAGGCACAACGGCACCAGCACTAGCGGCATGAGCTCCACAAAGCGGTTGTAGCTGACCAAGTGAGGGAATTCTGACCGCAGATGGTGCATCATATATGTGGTGTAGTAGGCTTTGAAATTACGGTATTGAGCCGTATGGGAATAGATGATGATGGTCATGATTTCGCTAGCCGATAATTCCAGTTTTGGCCCCGGTTTGGTCGAGGAGCCAAGCAGTTGGTTCTCGGGCCAATCGGTGATGGTAAGACAGAAATCATCGACATTACAGAACAGTTCTAATAAACTCATGGGGAACGCCCTTTGTTGTTTGGTTTTTTAGCGAATCCCAGTTTACCAACTTAAGGCGTTTCCCCATTTTTATCTTCGAATTCAGGTTATATTTGAGTAACCTGGCTGATTAAATTGCGTCTATTCTCAAGCGTAATCTACCTAGATTTGCCGAGATGCAATTGCGACATATTTTCGAATTTGTAATATTATAAAGTTCGAAATGGATCTCCTTAGGGGCATTCTCAAGAGAGCGCCGGTTAAGCGTCGCTCTTTTTGGTTCAAGATCCTTTCAGGAGGACGCAAATCGTCGTGGTCTGAACCTCGGATCCAAACATAACAGCAATCCCAACAGGTTGTTGCTACGAAAAACGGGGGTGGTTGCCAAGAATTCCTTGTGGATCACATCTGACCAAATCAAAACGAATACCTTTGCCCGTATCCGCAATCAATTGCATTTCAGTGCTGCAAGATATGCCTTGATGGAATCATGAGCGGCCCGATATTCCGAAAAAGTTTATAAATCTGATGTATACTGATTCTATATCTGGTTTTCGTAAATGGCCCTCTGAAATTACATGAAGTCAAACGATCTTTGTCAGATCGTCCGTAGTTTCATCAGTGTTTAGCAAGGACGGTAGATGCTTTTTCCGCCCATGATCAAGGCCATAAGGAGAGGATAATGAATGATATTACGTTAGATATGGACATAGATATCGTCCGTTCGTTTGGTTATCGCATCATAGATATGATTGTCAGTGAACTATCTGATCCATCAGTGCGGTCGACTAGGCCACCCAAACAGAGCGACGAAATCTTAAGTGCACTATACGATGGACCGTTGCCTTTGGAGGGCGAAGACCCTGATGAGCTTCTCTCAACGATTCAGAATCACTTGATCCCAGCAACAACAAACCTGCTTCATCCGCGTTGGATGGCCTATGTTTTAGCCGGATCCTTACCTCTTGCTGGATTAACAGGGGCTCTCGTAAGCACTCTCAACCTGGGCCCATATGACCCGGCTAATACTCGCCTGACAATGACTATCACCCGTTGGTTTGGTGAGATGCTCGGATTTGCAAAAGATGCCGCCGGTTATATTACCACAGGAGGCTCGTGGGCCAATTTGGTTGGCCTGGCAGTTGCCCGAGTGCGTCGCGCAGGTTGGGATGTGCGCATTGATGGCGTCGCAGGTCATCCCCCACTTGTTGCTTATGTTTCCGAAGAAGGTCACTCATGCCTTGATAAAGCTATGGAACTTCTGGGCATGGGTAGAAATCAATTACGGAAAATCTCCGTGGGATCAGATTATCGGATCCTTATCGATGAGCTGGAAGAGGCCATCGAAGCTGACCTGGCGGCAGGTTCGCAACCGTTCTGTCTCATCGGCAACGCAGGTACAGTGAACACCGGTGCGGTTGATCCGTTAGATGCCCTCGCCGAGATTGCTTCCCGCCATCAGCTTTGGTTCCACGTTGACGGAGCCTATGGTGTCTTTGCAGCGTTGGTACCAGAATCTCAGCCCCTGTTCGTGGGCATAGAGAAAGCTGACTCGCTGGCGGTTGACCCACACAAATGGCTTAATATTCCAATTGAAGCTGGTTGTATTTTGGTCAGAGATTGGGCGGATCTAACTGATACCTTCAGTCTAGTTCCCCCGTATTTGCGTGCTTCAAGTGGCAATAGCGAGGTGAATTTAATGGAGTGTGGCATAGAACTAACTCGCAGTAATCGCGAGCTAAAAATCTGGATCGCGTTGCGACAATACGGGACTAAACGATACGCACAGCTTATAGCAAATCACCTGGCTCTTACTCGCCAATTGGCATCATGGGTGGAGGAAGCGGACGACTTTGAAGTAATGAGCAAGCCGTCCCTAAGCATATGTTGCTTCCGATTTGTTCCGCCTGACTTGACGTCAGAAACCGAGGAAGCTGAAGCCTATCTCAACGAGCTGAATCAGGCCATCGAGATGGCTTTAGCCGAAAACGGGCAAGCGCTTGTTTCTGGGACCGTTTTGCATGGTAGGCGTGTTTTACGTGCCTGTATTGTTAACCACAGAGTAACCCAAGCTGGTGTAGATCAAACACTTCAGCTTTTAAGGGAGTTTGGGCATAAGCTTGACAAACAATTACGAGTATAGAGACGCAGATAGCATTTGTGGTTACTCTCCTCGAACATGTCTGAATTAGAACAGAAATCAAAAGCTGTTGTGAATCGGCATATAGTTGATGCCATTGGCAGGATAATCACTTGAGGAGTAAGTTCTAAGTCTGGGCATATGGCAAAACTTTAAACGATCATATAATTTGACATAAGTAAGATGATGGTTTGGAACAGATC
>JAACFF010000535.1 GCA_009937635.1 Chloroflexota bacterium | reverse complement strand
CCCGCATCATTTTGGCAACATACCCTTATTCGTTCGCGAATCAGACCGTGTCCTGCGCCAAGGGGGACTGCTGGCCGTCGTTGACAACGTCGTTCCACCTGGCTCTGTCGGAGATTATGTCAACGCCTTCGAAAAACTACGCGACCCCAGCCACGGCCGTTGCCTTAGCCCTGAAGAATGGACCGCCGCCTTCCAGGCCGCCGAACTCTCCGTCAAGCACCAGGAAACCCTTACCAAAACGATGAATTTCCAATTCTGGGCCAAGCGTCACGATCCAACCATGCAATCTTACCTTCGCTCACTGCTCACCGAAAGCTCCGGACCAACCGCCGCCTTTCTCAATCCACAGAAAACGGCCGATGGCACAACCTTCCAACTCCTCGAAGCAATAACCATCGCAACAAAACCAGAACCATGATCTTTCAATTCTTTGCGTCTTCGCACCTTTGCGCCTTTGCGTCAGATCTTTTTCAGGGGGCATCATGTCCAAACAAGTAGACTCCTACCGCTTCACCAGCCGCTCCACCGCCCGCATCATGAAAGCCTGGGTTAAACGAGAACACCCTCGCCAAATCCCCTGGACGCCGCTCTCCAAATCCCTCGACCAATGCACCGTGGCCCTAATCAGCAGTGCCGCTATGTCACTCAAAGAGGATGAACCCTTTGATCAGGAAGGCGAACGCCAGAACCCGTGGTGGGGCGATCCCTCCTTTCGCATGATTCCGCGCACAGCCACTGAAGCGGATGTCCGCTGCTACCATCTGCACTTCGATCCCAGCTTCGCCAACCAGGATATCAACTGCATATTTCCCTTAAGACGTCTGCAAGAATTTCAAGCCCAACGAACCATCGGCCGTATCGCCCCCACGCACTATTCTTTCATGGGCTATCTCCTAAAGCCGCAGCAATTCCTGCAAGAGAGCGCACCCCAAATCATCGCCCATTTGCAGGAAGAAAACGTGGATGTCGTCCTGCTCGTCCCTGTCTGACCCTTCTGCTGCCGGTCCGTAGGACTGCTCCAACGTGAAATCGAAGCTGCCGGCATCTCCACCATCAGCCTTTCCCCCATGCCCGACCTCACCGCCTCCGTCTCCTCACCCCGCGTGGCGGCCATCGAATACCCCCTGGGCCGCAACCTGGGCCAACCAGGAGACGTCGGCGGACAAACGGCCGTCCTCCACGCCACCTTCCAGGCTCTGCAAGATATCCAGGAGCCAGGCGCCGTCGTCCATCTCCCCTTCCAATGGCCCGAGCCGCCCAACGAAGTGCATGCCCACCCCAAAGAACCGCCTCCCATTGCCAAAGCCATCACCCGCCGCCCCTGGCTCTTCAGGAACCTCATGAACGGCGACATCCCCGGTTAAACCACGCGCCCCTTGCTACTCGCCACTTGCTCCTCACTACTCGCCCCTCCCAACGGAGCCTCCCCCACACCCGGCCAAATTCGCAATACCCCCCACGCTGCCCGCACGCCAATCCAAACCACCGTTGCCGCCCAAATCCAAACCAGGACCTTCGCCGGCGTCGTATCGATCAGCCATAAGCATACGCTGCCAACAGCCGTGGCCAGCAGCACGCCATTTCTTAAATAGGCAAAGTCGCCGGTTCCCCAATGAATCCCATCGGTAACAAAAGCCAGGGCGTTCACCGGTTGGACCAACGCAGCCGCCAACCAGGGCAAGAAAAAGATCGCCTGCGCTTCGGGCGGCACCAGCAGCATTGCAATACCTTGCCGTCCCACCCACATGCCGGCACCGAGCAAGACACCTAGGCCCATGCCCCAGCCGCAGCTGTAAAACGCCACGCGGCGCGCCTGGGCTATCCATTTAGTGCCGACAAAGAATCCTACCAGCGTCTGCGCCGTGATGGCTAGGGCATCCAAACCTAGAGTGGCAAAGATCCAAAACTGCCGTATCGCCTGGTGCGCCGCGCCTGCCTGCACGCCTGCCTGCGTAGCCACCCGCGTCGTCAGCAGCAGGTAAAACGTCAAAGCCGCTGTACGAATAAACAAATCTCCCCCGATCTTCAGCAAGCGACGCGCCTCTGACAACCGCAAATTCCGCGTCCAACCCAGCTTACGCACCACAACCGCCAAAGCCCAAATAGCCCCCAACGTTTGCGCTATCGCGCTGGCCGCCGCCGCCCCTGGAATGCCCCATGCTGGAATCGGCCCGAAGCCGGGAATGAACAACGCATCAAGGACGATATTAATCGCGTTGACCGACAAAGCTATCCACAACGGCGACCGCATATCTTGCATACCTCGCAGCGCGCCGAAAGCAGTCAACATCAGTATCACCGCCGGTCCGCCAAAAAGGCGAATGCGCATATAAGGTACCGCCTGTTCCAGCACGACGTCGCCTGCTCCCAACAGCGTACTGACCCACGGCGCTAGAAACCAGCCGGCGATAATCAATAACAGGCCGGCCAGCCCACTGAGCAGCAGAGCCAGGCTGGTCATGCTCCTCGCTTGCTCCTCCTGTTGTTGGCCCAAAGATTGCGCTACATTCGTCTGCGTGCCAATAGCCAGGAAATTGAATATCCAAAATACGCTCGATAGTGCGGCCGTCCCCACACCCAATGCCGCCAGGGGCGCCGTCCCCAACCGCGCCACAAATGACGTGTCCACCAAACCCGTCAGCGGCTCAGCCACCAAAGAGAAAAAGACTGGCACCGAAAGCGTCAAAAGCGTGCGATGCGGCCTGGATACAAAGGGATGTTCCTTAACGACTGCGTATTCCGTCATATAAACTTAACTACCAGCCCCAACACAGCCGGCGAAACGGACAATCGCTGCCTGACTGAAGGCCGGTTAATCATACGCCAGATCGCGTTTCCTGCCAGGATCAACAGGATCCAGTCGATGGGCACTCTATAGCGCGGCATGTAGGCCACAACATAATAGATAGGTGGATAAAGTAGCAAGGGAATCAAGAATGCCGCCCGCTGTGGAACGGTGAGACCCGGCATACTGCGCCAGAAACCCCAAACGGCAAGAACAGTCAGGGCAAACACGCCGGCGGCCGAAAAAGGCCGGTGCAAAGGTCCGCCCCATAAATTGGCAGCGCGCTGCACGGTCAGCCAGAGAAACTGGGCCGGGTGTGTGCCTATCCATTGCCAAGCCTCATGTTGCGCCTCTTCCATATAGGCTGCCTCACCTACTTCGCGCAGCATTCGCGCCTCCGCAATATGGCTGCGCGGATGCTTGTGTTTGTGCTCCTCCTCATCCATCACTTCCATTGTGGCAGCAGCGCCCTCGTGATTACCCATGCGCAGCTCCAGTCCCAGGTTACTGCGTATGAAAAAGAAGGTCCCAAAAGCCTGATAGTTTCTCCACGCCCACGGCACGCAGCTTAGAAAGACGCCTAAAACAACCGCACCAACCAGGCTCCATTTGCGGCGGCCGTGGCTCC
>JAACFF010000534.1 GCA_009937635.1 Chloroflexota bacterium | reverse complement strand
CAACCTTGAGCACGCGCTTCATGTGGGCAAACAGCATTTCCACCTGTTTACGTTATCGCGAGCTGCGCCGGAATGCCGGGGTCCTGGCTACTGCCCGTGCCACCTCTCGCGAAGCTTCATGCACACTGCGGGTTACCTTGCGCCGCAACGTGTTCGGACAGCACTGTTCCTTCAGGGCGCACCCCTCACAGTCCTTTTTAAGCGCGTGATAGCGCAGCGTCGAGTCCTGGCCCCTGCGGCCTCGAGACTGCCACCCGCTGGTCCAGTACTGCTTGAGCAATTTGCCGGCCGGACAGGTGTACTCGTCATTGACTACGTCGTAGCTGAAGTCGGAACGGCTGAAGGTCCCGTCCTTGCGCTCGGCTTTCTCCCACACCGGTACACGCGGTTCGATGGCTTTCTCGTTGACCATCCAGCTGAGTAATTCCGCATTACCGTAGGCCGTATCGCCGATGAGCTTTTTGGCCTTGATGGCAAAACGCTCTTCGCAGCGCTCGATCATGGTCTTGGTGGAGTTGACCTCTTGGGGTCGATAGGCCGGGGTGGCTTCAACACCCACAATGATGCCGGCATCAGTATCCACCAGGTAATTGGTGGAGTATGCATAGAACGGTCAGCCACCCAGAGCTGCTGTCCAACGTGCCTGGGGGTCGGTTTTGGAGATCTTCTTGGGCGGCCGGGTCTGTACTTCTTCTTCCGCTTCCAGTCCATCCAAGTAATCCCGAATGGCCGGCCCGCCTCCACCCCAGTCGTCATCGTCTTCGTGATGACGGAACCGGTTGGCATCGGCCCTGACCAGGCTGGCGTCCACCGCGAAGCCTTCACCGCCCACCAGTCCGGCATCAATACAACTCTGCAGCACTTTCTCGAAGACAAAGCGCAATGCTTCGGCTTCGCGGAAACGGCCGTGCCGGTCCTTGGAGAAGGTGGAGTGGTCCGGCACCGAGTATTCGATGCCCAGGCGACAGAACCAACGGTAAGCCAGATTCAGCTTGACCTCCTCGCACAACTGGCGCTCGTAGCGTATGCCCAGACAGTAACCGATGATCAGCATACGAATCATCAGCTCGGGATCGATCGAAGGCCTGCCGGTGTGGCTGTAAAACGGTGCCAGGTGCTCATGCAGATCCGACAGGCCCAAAAACCGGTCGATATGACGCAGCAAATGATCTTGCGGGACCAGTTCATCGAGGTTGAAGGCGTAAAAAAGGGGCTTCTGAGGCTTATCGTTGCGGCCCATCATGGAAAAGTGCTCCGTCCCTGGTATCAATGGGCCAATTATCTCATTGATCGATCAGCGAGCGGAGTTTATCAACAGAATAGGGCGGTAAGCAGAACCTATCTGTTGCCTGATTTCTGGCGTGTTTAGTTCTCAGTTCGGCCAGATGAGTATTATCTGACGCCTACCCCGAACACCGAGGTAATCGGCAAGCCCCAACTCGATGACAGGCATCTGATAATTTTTAACAGATGCGGTCGTTGTCGGGCTGTTGGTCTGGTTCAAAATCGACCTGTGTCCCCTAAATTCACTACGCAATTCATTCAATTTTAAATTACATAGACATCCAGAATTGATGGCCTATAGTTAAGGTGTAGCACCGACAAAAATTAATTGGCACGGACGCATAGGTGAGGGATGCAAACGAGTCAATTGATGAGCATTCTGCAATTCTCTCGTTTCTGTCCTTTCTGTCCATGTACCCAATTATAAATTTGGGAGTCATGGCAATCTGAGATTTACTAATCCGCATTTTCATGCTGGGAGATCAATGATGAGAATCAATACTTTTTTTGCTTTTAGTCTGCTGGTGGTTGCATTGCCGTTGCAGGCGGCACAGGACACGGTTCGCTTCGCCACCTTCAACGCCTCGTTGAACCGGGGCAGTGCGGGTGCCCTGGCCTCCGAGTTGTCTGCACCCGGTAGCGCTCAGCCCGACACGGTCGCGGAAATCATCCAGCGTGTTCGGCCCGAAGTGCTGCTGATCAACGAGTTCGACTACGACGCGGGTGGTGTGTCCGCCCAGGGCTTCCTCGACAATTATCTTTCTGTTGCCCATGGCGACGCGGGGCCGATCTTCTATCCGTATTACTTCGTAGCACCCTCCAACACCGGCATTTTCTCGGGGTTCGACCTCGACAACAGCGGCGGAGCCGGAGATTTCGTACCGAATGATTCCTTCGGTTTTGGCTTTTTCCCGGGTCAATTCGGAATGGTGGTGTACTCCATGTTTCCCATTGACTACGAAGCCCTACGCACCTTCCAGTTGTTCCGGTGGAAGGACATGCCCGATGCCCTGTTACCGGACGACCCGGCCTTCCCCGGGCCGGCCGACTGGTATTCGCCCGATGAACTCGAAGTGTTCCGGCTGTCCTCGAAGAGCCACTGGGACGTCCCGATTGTCATCCCGGGTGACGATGAACCCAAAACCATCCACTTTTTGGTCAGCCACCCAACCCCACCGGTCTTCGACGGACCGGAAGACCGCAACGGGACACGCAATGCGGACGAGATCCGTTTCTGGGCCGACTACATCATCCCGTCGCGAAGCGGCTACATTTACGACGACGAAGGACAAATCGGTGGGCTTCCGTCCGGGGCGCTCTTTGTCATCGCGGGCGATCAGAATTCTGATCCCTTCGATGGCGACAGTATTCCAGGATCGGCGCAGCAACTCCTCGATCATCCACTGGTCAACACCAAGGTGACACCCGGCAGCGACGGTGCGATAGAACAATCGATTCTCCAAGGCGACGCAAATACCCTACACTTTGGCGACCCGGCATTCGACACCGCTGATTTCTCCGATTTTTCTCCCGGCAATCTGCGCGTGGACTATGTTCTCCCGAGGAAGTCACTGCGGATCACCGATGCAGGAGTCTTCTGGCCCACCAGTGACGACCCGCTGTTTCCACTGGTCGGAACCTTTCCATTTCCGAGTTCCGATCATCGACTGGTGTGGGTGGACGTCGCAGTGCCTGGCATCGAGTAAGGAGGGCGCTCCGGCCGCTGCCAGCCGGAGCGCATCTCTAGTGATTGTGGTGGTCGAATCAAGGTTATCGGCTATATTCCATCATAGGGATATGGGAGGTTGAGTATTACCGGTGAGACTGACCGAATAGCTGGAATAGGCCGTTAGCAGTCCATTCACCACAGGCTGAGACTATCTCCGCTGTCGGGTGTATTCTGTTGAAAAACTCTGTATTCGTGGTAGGTGAAATTTTTTCAGCTTCTCAGAGGCCGTAAAAATTTGCAGATACAAGGGGGTACCAATTGAGGCGGAAAATCCACCGTGAAGCCGCTGATGCCCCCAGTCTTTGAATCAGCCATGAATTTCCCAAATTTTCGGAATCTTGTGAAAAAATGGCGCATCTCAGATTCGGAGTTTTTCAACAGAATAGGGTGGAAAGCAGAACAAAATCAG